>JAFZHY010000004.1 GCA_017554615.1 Clostridia bacterium | reverse complement strand
CAGATATTTGACATTTTAAACACTCCTCTCTACTTCATATGTTATTTTAAATTTATTATACAATAAAACTTTTAAAAAGTCAAAAATAAAAGAATGAGTTGGTGTTTTGGTTGTTAAAAAACTCTACTTAAGAAAAGAAATTATAAGTATAATGAAATCGTGCTTTGCACGATGAAATCCAAACAAGTTTGGATGAAATCAAAGCATTACTGCTTTAATGAAATTAAATCCGTCTTTATTCGCCGAAGGCGATTTTATCTGCGAAGCAGATTTCATCCACGAAGTGGATTTATCCCGTCGACAGACGGATTTAGTTGAAAAAAGCATCAATCTTGTATCAAGATTGATGCTTTTTTCTGGTGGAGATGAGGAGAGTCGAACTCCTGTCCGAAAGTTCATTCATAAAGGCTTCTACGAGTGTATCTTGTGGTCAGATCCTTACTGCACAGTCCACAAGAAAACATATACAGTTCGGTTGCTTAATTATTCATGGTATGCTCAAAGCATTGCATACTCACGTTCACCACTAATTGACGCCCTATCCTGTGCCGTGGTACTCACAGGTAAGACGACTGCCTTAATTAGGCAGCAACTAATTCGTTATTAGCTTTTATATTTAAAAATTTAAGCTTTTTAAGTTATGCTCAAAACTACTCGCTACCCGTACTTCAAAACCCCCGTCGAAACCGATACATCCCCATAATATATCAGTAGTTTTTAAGGGCTCTTTCCATATTTCGCTTTGCACTTCTCTCAGCATCTGCATCTCTTTTATCATACAGTTTTTTACCTTTTGCAAGTGCAATTTTTAATTTAACCCATTTATCTGAAAGGTAAATTTCAAGAGGAACAACTGTTAAGCCGTCCTCCGTTAATTTGCCCATCAGTTTAAAAATTTCTTTTTTATGAAGCAAAAGTTTTCTCACTCTTAGTGGATCACGGTTAAAAATATTTCCGTTTTCATATGGGCTTACATGCATACCAATAATAAAAGCCTCGCCGTTTTTTACATCGACATAGGAATCTTTAAGATTGACAGAGCCTTTTCTTATAGATTTAACCTCAGTTCCGACAAGTTCTATCCCTGCTTCAAACTCTTCTATTATAAAATATTCATGCCATGCTTTTTTGTTTTTAGAGATACTTTTAACTGCCATTTTGCTACTCCAATTCTAACATAAAAAATTAAATATTGCTATCAATAAAATCTTCCATTTTTTCATAAGGAACTGCACCGTTTAATTTTGCAACAACATTTTTATTCTTTAAAATAAAAACAGTCGGAATAGTCATAATTTTAAATTCAGATGCAAGTTCAGGCTCTTCGTCCACATTAACTTTTCCAACGATAAGTTTACCATCGTAATTATTTGCCACTTCGTCAATTACAGGGCCAAGCATTCTGCAAGGACCGCACCACGAAGCCCAGAAATCAATTAAAACTGGTAAATCTGAATTCATATACTCATTAAAATTTGCTTTAGTTATTTTTATTGTTTTTTCACTTGCCATAATAAATACACTCCTTTTTTTAATTATAACATAATTTTAAATATTTTCAAATATTTTTTGGAAAAATAATATATTCATCTCTTTCTGATGCATAAACTAATTATGAGGTGAAAAATATGAATAATTCAACATACCGTTTCTTCCCAGGAGGAAATACTGCAAACGGTTTTTTCAGTTATTACTCCGAGATAACAAATAAAAATACATTAAAAAAAATCTATACAATAAAGGGCGGACCAGGTGTAGGAAAATCTACGCTTATGAAAGAAATAGGCAGTTTATTTGAAAAGAATAACAGCGTTGTTTATTACTATCACTGCTCTTCCGACCCTCGTTCTTTAGACGGAGTATACATAAAGGACAGGGAATATTTATTTGTTGACGGAACAAGTCCGCATATTATTGACCCTGTTTATCCAGGTGTACTCTACGAACTTATTAACCTTGCAGATTACCTTGATTATGATAAATTAAAACCATATAAAAATGAAATAATTGATTTATCAGACAGGATAAGCGATACTTTTAAAACTTCTTATAGTTATCTTAGGGCAGTTAAAGAGATATATAATAACTTAAACTTTCAATATGAGAAAGTCTTAGATAAAGTTAAATTCTTTGATTTAACCAAAAACTTATACAACAAAATAACAAACAGCAGGACTGGAAAAGGCTATAATGAGCAAAAACTGTTCTTATCTGCTGTAACGCCTAACGGACTGGTTAATTTTTTAAATGAATCAATCAAAACAAAATACATTTATATTATAAATTCTGAAATCGGCGATTTAAGTTATAAAATACTCAAAAATTTAAGAACAAGGCTTATTTTAGACCAATTTTCTATTAAGACTTTTTATTGCCCGATGTTTCCTGATTTAAAGGTTGAACATATTATTATCCCTGAACTTGACACTTCAATTGTAACTTCTAATAAATATCATAATTATTCAAACGGTATTAATATTAACACAGAATATTTATACAATTTATCCTCTGTTGACACACAAACACTTGAATCGGACAGGGGCTTAATTGATACATTGATAAACTATTCAGTTAATAATATAAGAAAGGCAAAAATTCTTCATGATTTACTTGAAGAATATTATAAAAAGGCAATGAATTACGATAAGTTGAATTCATTTAACAGAGAGTTATTAAAATCAATTTCCACATAAGATATCCTGATGATTTATCATATTATAAGTTATAAGATTATCCCCTTCAAGATTTTCCTTATACATATCTATTCGTGTTATTCTTGAATTATTATAGGTTGTATAATAGTATATACCCTCATCGGTATTACAACAGGAAGAATAGATTGTATTTTCATACAGGTTATCAGAAAGGCATACAGAGCCTTTTGTCTGATACACTGAATTTAAAATATGGAAAAATTGTGTTATACCCTCTTCGTCGCTTAATGTTACAGGCGAATTAAGTTTTGTAAATGCTGCCCTTACAAATCTTGAAGATGAGGATAAATCGCCAGGAAGACCTATCGCTCCCATACCTCTGCTTGAGGGAACAAGGTCTATTTTATCTGAAAACAAATTTACAGGCTCTTTAGGGGATAGGTTAAGATAATTTACAAGATTTTCTTTTTGCATATTAAAGGTAGGGTTATTGGTTAAGACACCTAATTCGTTTTCATAAACAAAGTTGCCCTCTTTTGTGGTTTCATACACTATTGATTTATTTTTATCAGAAAAGATAAAGTGTAGAGGCGTCAGACAATGTTTCATATTAAAAGGCTTTTTAATAAGGTTTATATCTCTTAATAAGTTATTTGCTTCATACACATCAGAGCATTTACTTAATATATAAAGAGGCATTTCATACGGTGCTAAATTTATTTTTTGATCACAATAGTCGCTATAATATGCATTATTCGGGAAATTAAGCCCTGCAACAGAAAGCCCTTTTTCATTGGTTAAATCAAAATACAAAGGGAAATTATCTTCTACTATACCTATGCCGATAAATGCATAATGAAAGTTAAGTTTATCCATACATTTAAAACTTATAGGATAATTTCTCGGCGTGATTATTACTTTTTCTCCAAATGAATGCTCATAGTCAAGATTTCTTCCGAAATAATGAAAATTGGTTTTATAAGATAATGCAGTACACATAATAAACTCCTTAAAAAATTTATTATTATTTTTTACACTGTTAAACTAAAAAATACTTCAATTTTAATAAATTGAAGTATTTTTAAAATTCATTATAAAACTTTTTTTAGGAAGTTCTGCATTCTTTGTGTTTTAGGATTATCAAAAATAGTGTTCGGGTCGCCCTCTTCTATTATCTGACCTTCATCAAAGAAAATCACACGGGAGGCAACTTCTTTTGCAAAGCCCATTTCGTGAGTTACAACAACCATTGTCATTCCCTCTTTGGCAAGATTTTTCATAACCTCTAAAACTTCTCCTACCATTTCAGGGTCCAATGCACTTGTTGGCTCATCAAAAAGCATTACTTCAGGATTCATACATAATGCTCTTACAATGGCAACCCTTTGTTTCTGGCCACCTGAAAGTTGAGCAGGATAAGAGTCTTTCCTGTCTGCTAAACCAACTTTATTAAGAAGTTCTATTGCTCTTTCTTCTGCTTCTTTTTTAGATAATTTAAGAAGTTTCATAGGAGCAATTGTCATATTCTTAAGAACTGTCATATGAGGGAATAAATTAAAATGCTGAAAAACCATTCCCATTTTCTGACGGTGAAGATTTATATCTACCTCAGGGTCAGTTATTTCATTTCCGTCAAATATGATTTTTCCCGAAGTAGGTTCTTCAAGCAAGTTAAGTGAACGAAGAAAAGTTGATTTCCCTGAACCTGATGGGCCGATTACAACAACTACTTCGCCTTCTTTAATTTCAGCACTTACATTATAAAGTGCTTTGATATCTTCACCTTTGTAGAATTTACAAAGATTCTCGGTTTTTATAATTATATTATTATCGTTCACTCTTACGAAGTCTCCTTTCAAGAAGGGATACAAGTTTAGTAAAGCCTATTACCATAACAAGATAAATACCTGCTACTGCAAGCAATGGGAAAAATGCATCGTATGTTCTGCCACGGATAATATCTCCACCACGGGTAAGATCCTGAAGCGCAACGTAACCGCTGACTGATGTTTCTTTAAGTAATACGATAAATTCGTTGGCAAGAGCAGGAAGCACATTTTTAAATGCCTGTGGAAGCACAATGTAAAACATTGTCTGCACATAATTGAATCCAAGGCTTCTTCCGGCTTCTGTTTGTCCTTCGTCAATACTCATAATACCTGAACGTACTATTTCTGCAACATAAGCACCTGAGTTAATACCAAATGCAAGTACAGCAACAAGAACTTTATTGTTAGATGCAACAAATATTATGTAATACGCTATCATAAGTTGAACAGTAACAGGAGTACCTCTTATTACTGTAAGATAAATGTTGGCAATTGTATTAAAAAACTTAAGAATAAGTTTTCCGAATTTTGACCTTACGCGTTCTATAATCTTATCGTGTGTTGAACGTATGGCTGCAACTATGACACCAATTAAAATACCAATAAGTACTGCAAAGAATGTAACCTCAAGAGTTACTATAAGACCATCTGTAAGATAATGCCAACGCGAATCTTTTATAAAATTAAGAAAAAACCTTTCCTTAAATGTCATCTTAGTAAATTCCTTTCAACATTAATTTTAATATGCATTGTAAAAGAGGCAGATTCAAACCCGCCTCTTTACACGTTTGATAATTAATTTTATATCAAAAGATTATTCTTTAATATATTTTTTTATAATTCCATCAATTGTGCCGTCTTTTAGAAGTTCTTCTAAAGCACCGTTGATTTTTTCAAGAAGTTCTGTATTTTCTTTTGCAATAGCGATAGCATATTCTTCGATTGAGTATGCGTCAGCAATAATTTCTAATCCTTCATTTGCATTTACAAGTGCTTTTGCAACTTCACCGTCGATAACTACGCAGTCAATTTTATTGTTTTTAAGGCTTTCTACTGCAAGAGCACCGTTCTGGAAACGTTCTACAGCAGCATCGCCGAATTCTTCTGTAACCTGTGTATCACCTGTTGTGTTAATCTGAACACCGATTTTTTTGCCTTCTAAGTCAGTTTTTTTAGCAATTGCACCGTCTTTTGCTACGATGATTGACTGAGTTGTTGAAGTATAAGGAATTGTGAAGTTAATCATATTCTTTCTGTCTTCTGTGATTGTGATACCACTCATAGCAATATCAGTTTTACCTGTCTGTGTAGCACCGATAACTGAGTCAAAACTCATATCTTCAGGTTTAAGAGTCATACCGATTTTTTCGCAAACTGCATTCATAATATCAATATCAATACCAACGATTTCGTCGTTTTCATAATATTCATATGGTTCAAAGTCTGCACTTGTTGCCATTGTTAATACTGTGTCGTCTTTACCTGTTGTGCAACCTGCAAATAATGTTATGATCATCATAACTGCAAGTAATAATGTGATTAGTTTTTTCATTTTTAACCCCTCCAAGATTAATAATTATGAATTTTTTTGTATATTATATCATTATTATTTTTATTTTTCAAGAGTTTTTATTAAAATTTTTAAAATAATTATCTTATCATAAAGAAAAGAAGAACAATCATTCCAAGAATTATTCTGTACCAGCCAAAAGCATTAAAGTCATTCTTCTTTATATAACTTACCAAAAATTTAATTGCAATAACAGATGTTACAAACGCTATTACAAGGCCTGTGATAAGTATTGTTATTTCCATAGAAGAAAACACAAAGCCGAATTTTAAAATTTTAAGTAAACTTGCACCGAGCATTACAGGAATTGCAAGGAAAAAGGTAAACTCAGCAGCAACCTCTCTTGATGTTCCCAGAAGTATTGCGCCAAGAATTGTTGCACCTGACCTTGAAGTTCCAGGTATTAAGGATAACACCTGAAAAAGACCTATGCAAAATGCAGTTTTATAACTTAAATTATCAAGGCTTACGGTTGTAATATTTCTATTCTTTTTTTCGATAAGAATAAATAACACACCATAGATAATAAGCATCAGTGATACAACATATGAATTATAAAAAATCTGGTCTATTTTTTCATCAAATAAAAGACCGATAATCGCAGCAGGGATACATGAAACAATTATTTTAAACCATAAAACTATTGTATTATTATTCATAATAATTTTCCCATTTTCTTTTTTTACAGGGAAAAGTTTTTTAATGTATAAAAATACAACTGCAAGAATTGCTCCCAACTGGATAACAACAAAGAACAGTTCTTTAAATTCCTCCGATACACTTAATTTTATAAATTCGTCAACAAGTATCATATGCCCTGTACTCGATATAGGAAGCCACTCGGTTATCCCCTCAACTATACCTATAAGTAATACTTTTAATAATTCGATAATATTCATTATTTTACTCCTTCACTGCCATTACAACCAATGCGCCGCTCTTTATACTGATTTCTCCTGTATTTTCTAATAATACATTACTTATCCCAAGAGGATAATCACAAGATAAGGTATGGTTATTTAATGTATATTTAAAACCTTTTAAAGTAACGCCCTCACATTTTGGGGAAACAGAAAAAATAGAAACATATTTAAAATCTTCTTTTTCTATTTTCTTTTTATCTAAAACAAGAAAGACTCTTGTTTTATCGTCAATAAGTTCCAAATCGACATTCTTATCGGCTGCATATTTAATAAGAAAAATATTCGCAAAAGTATGGTCTAATCTATTACCTAAACAACCGATACCCACACATTTACAAAACCCGTTTTCCGATGCATAATTTATCGCAAGAGCCAAATCGGTGTCATCCTTTTCTTTTGGATAAACAATTTTATTTTTATACTCCAATATTTTAGAGGAATCAAAATCGCCTATTATAACATCAGGGACAAGATTTAATCTTTTTGCGTGTTTTACTCCACCGTCTGCACATATAATAAAGCATCCTGTAAAGTCCAACTTTTTAAGATATGAATAATCTAAAATATCTGATGCACCAAAAATATATGTAATCATCTTCTTAAACCTTTTATGGCGTTTGCCCTGTCTTCCTTACCGAACACTGATGTTCCCGCTACTATTACATTCGCACCTGCGTTAATAACCTCATCTATATTTGCTTCGCCAATTCCACCGTCAATTTCTAAGTCAATATCTCTTGTGCCGATATATTCTTTTACCTTTTTTAATTTTTCGGCTATGCGGGGCATATATTTCTGCCCTCCAAAACCTGGATAAACCGACATAAGAAGAATCATATCAACTTTATCAAGATATGGTATTACTGCCTCGGCTTCGGTATCAGGGGATAATACTATCCCGCATTTTATACCGAAACTTTTTATTTTATCCAAAGTTTCATCCACATCATCATCTGCTTCAACATGGAATGTTATAATATCTGCTCCTGCTTTAACAAAATCTTCTATATATTTATTCGGATTTTTTATCATAAGATGAACATCAAATACTAAATCAGAATGTTTCCTTAGTGCTTTTACAACAGGTGCTCCAAACGAAATATTCGGAACAAACTGACCGTCCATAATATCTAAGTGGACATAGTCTGCTGTTTGTATATCCTTTATTTCATTTTTCAAATCAGAAAAATCTGCAGCAAGTAAAGATGGCGAAATTTTAATCATTATTTTCTCTCCCAATCGTTAATCAGTTTTAATTTATCATAAAACTCAATGTAATTATCATGCCTTGACTTTATAATATCTCCTCTTTTTACTGCCTCAATAACTGCACATCCTTTTTCCTTTGTATGAGTACAGTCTTTAAACTGGCATAAGTTGGAATACTCTTTAAAGTCTATAAAAAGGTCTGCCAACTCCTCTTTCCTTATCATATCAATAAATAGACCTGAAAACCCTGGAGTATCGGCAAAGAACTTTCCTTCTTCTATTTCAAAAAGTTCAACATGACGGGTTGTGTGCTTCCCTCTTAAGAGTTTATCGCTTACAGCGCCTGTTTCTAATTTTTTATTAACTGCAAAACTTAAAAGGCTTGATTTCCCAACCCCTGAAAACCCTGCGACAGATGTTATACCGTCTGTTAATAAATCTTTAACCTCGTCTGTTCCAATATTATTCTTAGCGCTTGTTTTTATAACCTTATACCCGATTTTTTTATAGTTATCAATAAACTCTTCATTCTTTTTCAAATCGATTTTATTAAAGCATAAAACAGGCTCTATATTATTAAATTCACATATGGCAATCATTTTATCAATGAATGTTGCATCCGGCTCAGGTTCGGCTACTGCAGAGATTATAATCATTCTGTCAATATTTGCGACAGGCGGACGGATAAGAGCGTTTTTTCTTTCTTTGATTTCTTCTATGAAACCTTCTTTTTTATCTTCGTCAACAATTCTTATTTCCACCTTATCCCCCACATAGGGAATAATACTGCTTTTTCTGAAACTTCCTTTAGCCTTACATGTATATACACTCTCTTGTGTCTTTACATAGTAAAACCCGCCAATGCCTTTTATAATAATTCCTTCTGTCAAAAAGACACCTCTTAAATATTTATTTTCTTAGTTTTTCTTATTACACCGTCATAATAAACTGCAATGTAATTTTCGCCTTTTCCTTTTATTGTTTTTGAAATAGTTTTAGAAGATGTAATCTTTTCTTTGAATATTGTTTCATCGTTCATCTTAATTTCAACAACAATAGGATCATCTGTAATTTCAACGTCATGAGTAAATACATACTCTCTTAAATCGTTATTTACAGATGGCCTGTCAGATTCAGTTGTCTTTTTGCCTTTGCTTATAACGATTGAAACCTTTGTATCCTTTTTAATTTCCGTACCCGCTTCTATTCCCTGCTCTATTATTTTACCTTCGGGCGCATCATTTTCTTCTTCTCTTACATTTCCTAAAATGAGTTCATATTCCTTAAGTGCTTCCTGGGCTTCTTCTTTTGTCATACCCAGTAAATAAGGAACAGTTCTTGGGCCTTTGCTCACAGTTATAAATATATCATCGCCCAAGGCAACAGGTGTATCAGGTAACGGATGCTGTTTTATTACATAATCTTTTTCAACTTCATCGCTGAACTCTGTATATTCAACACATACAAGACCTTTATCTTTTATAAGCATTTTAGCTTGTTTAACTTCCTGACCCCTTAAGTTTTCTATTGTTAATTCTTTAGACCCTTTTGAAACTGTAACATGAATGGTATAAGGAAGTTTAACCTCCATACCTTTGCCAGTACTCTGAGATATTATAACGCCTTTTTTGTATTCGTCGTTAATTTCTTCGTGGTCTACAACAATAGTAAAGTCTTTATTTTCATACTGTTTTTTCACTTCTTCGAGTTGCTTGCCAACTAAATAAGGAATTTCAAAATTTTCGCCTTTTGAACTTATTATTCCGTTTGGTAAAAGCACTCCCACAGAAATTGTTATAACAGTTCCTATCATAAGTAAAGATATAATAATTGCTACTATTATTGCAATTTTATCTTTTTTGTTATCCGACTGCACAAAGTTTTTTATAAAACCTTTAACTGAAGTTTCTTCTTCCTCTTCATTTTCTTCATTATCCGGTAATTTTTCTTCCGCATTTTCTTTTTTTAGCGGAATAACAATTTCACGGGGTTCATCGTTTGATTTATTTTTTATTTCTTCCACTTCTTCTTTGGAGATTATTTTTGTTTCACCCATATCTTCCTTAGGCTCTTCTTTTTCTACAACAAAAACATCAGGCTCATTTGATAATGCATATAAATCTTTATACATTTCGTTTGCTGACTGATATCTTAGATTGATATCTTTATTCATTGCCTTCTTAACAATCTCTACAAAGGACAAAGGAACTGCAATATTTATATCTTTTATCGGTTTTGGCTCTGCATTTATCTGCATTACTGCAACTGAAACTGCGTTATCCCCGTCAAAAGGAAGAACTCCTGTAAGCATTTCATACATTGTGATACCAAGAGAATAAATATCACTTCTCTCATCTGTAATAATTCCCTTTGCCTGTTCAGGAGATATATAGTGGACAGAGCCTATAATTCCCTCGTCTACTTTTCTTGTTTCGTTCATATTGGCAACACAGGCGATACCAAAATCAGTTACCTTACAGTTTTCTTCTTTGGATAAGATTATATTTAAAGGTTTTATATCCCTGTGAATTATTCCGTTACGATGCGCATGAGCAAGTGCTGAACATATCTGCATGGAAAACTTAAGCGCAGTTCTCCAGTTCATTTTCTGGTTGTCTTTTATGTATTCCTTTAAAGTAATACCTTCAACAAGTTCCATAACTATATAGTATATATCGTCATCATGCCCCACATCAAATACTGAAACTATATTAGGATGTGTTAAACTTGCTGCCGCCTGAGATTCACGGTTAAATTTCTTTACAAACTCTTCGTCTACCTTATATTCGTCTTTTAAAACCTTGATTGCAACAACTCTGTTTAATTTACGGCATTTTGCTTTATATACAACAGCCATACCGCCATTGCCGATTTCTTCTAATATTTCGTATCTGTCTCCTAAAATTTTACCAATCATTATCTAACACCCTCCTTCTCAACATAACATAAAACTGTGATGTTGTCAGAACCACCGTTTTCATTTGCTTTAACAACAAGTTTATCGATAGATTCCTGAAGCGACAGTTTGTTTTTTAACTCCTGTAAAATATCATTATCAGAAAGCATATTGGAAAAACCGTCTGTGCATAAAAGAACTATGTCTTCGTCATTCTTATCAACTGCAAAAATATCTGCCTCAACATATTTTGACGTTCCTATTGCTCTTGTAATCTGATTTTTATTAGGATGATTATTTGCTTCTTCTTTTGTTATTTTTCCTGACAAAAGCAGTTCTTCCACATAGGAATGGTCGGTAGTGATTTTTTCTATATCTTCGCCTATTATATATCCGCGGCTATCCCCTACATTTGCAAAGAACACTTTGTTTTTTATTATAACTGCCATGGTAAGAGTTGTTCCCATTCCGTGGCAGCCAGGTTGTGCTACTGAATAGTTATACACCTTTTCATTAACACCTTCTATACACAGTTTGATATTTTCAACTGTGTTTTCAAAAAAGCCCTGATTAAGATTATATTTTAAAACTTCATCGATAACAAGTTGACTTGCGATATCTCCCGCATTATGGCCTCCCATACCGTCTGCAACGGCAAGAAGCACATAGTCTTCTTCGTTAACGAATAAATACCTGTCTTCATTTATTTCACGGATTCTGCCTGTATCCGTTTTATAACCGTAATCCATTTACGACATCCCCTTTTCTTTTTTTCTTAACTGACCGCACGCAGCGTCAATATCCGAACCCAACTCTCTCCTTACAGTTGCGTTTATACCAAATGATATTAACCAGTCTTTAAATCTGTTAACATTCTCTGGCTTTTTAAACCCTGTTTCAGTAACTTCGTTAACAGGAATAAGATTAACATGCGCCAACATTCCTTTTAAGAGTTTAGATAACTCTTTAGCATCTTCATACGAATCGTTGAAATTTTTAATAAGCGTATATTCAAACGAAATTCGTCTGCCCGTATAATCAGTATATTCCCTTAAGGCTTCCAATAATGTTTGAATATTGTATTTTTTGTTAACCGGCATAATAGTATTTCTTTTTTCATCGGTTGGGGCATGTAAAGAAACTGATAATGTAATCGGCAGTTTCTCTTCCTTTAACTTATTAATTTTGGGAACCAGCCCACAGGTTGATAATGAAATATGCCTTAGTGATAAATTAAGCCCTTTAGGATTGGAAACATTTTTTAAAAAGGTTAAAACATTATCATAATTATCAAGAGGTTCTCCCATTCCCATTAAAACTATATGGGAAATTCTAACATTAAGGTCTTTTGACGCGGCAAGCACCTGGTCAAGTATTTCTCCGCCCGTTAAATCTCTTTCTTTGCCTCCGAGAGTTGAAGCGCAAAATTTACAGCCCATATTACAGCCTATCTGAGTTGACAGGCAGGCAGATATACCATGTTTATATGTCATGACAACTGTTTCTGCCAAAGAACCGTCGTAAAATTCAAAAAGGTATTTAACTGTCTTATCTTTAGACACCTGTTTTCTTACAATTTTCGGTGTGGCAACATAGAAATTTTCGCTAAGATATTGCCTTAAATCTTTACTTAAATCAGTCATCAAAGAAAAGTCTGAAACCCCTTGGGACAACCATTTAAAACACTGAGCAGCCTTAAATTTCGGTTGGCCTATTGTCGCAAAATATTCAGTTAATTCCTCTAATGTAAAATCTTTAATATTTTTAAGCAAAATAACAACTCCAATCCAACCTTAATTATAGTCTATTACAACTAAAAAAGCAAGTTTTTTTAAATTTATATAGAAATATATAAAGATATATAGTATAATAAATTTAACTTAGTAAAAACTATTTATTTTTTGAAAGGAAGACGGAAAAATATGGGTATTTTTTCATTTACACAACATGGCCCTGGAAGAGGCGTAAAAAAAGATGCCAGAAAACTAAAAAGGCCTTTTTTAATTTTCTATTATCTTTTTATAAATTTAACCAAATTTATTAAAATGAGTTTACTCTTTACTTTAACCAGTTTGCCTGTTGTTACCATCGGTGCATCAATTTGCGGTTTAACCTATTTTTCATATTCAGTTGCAGAGGACAAGCCGATATTTTTATTTTCAGATTATTTTGAAAAATTTAGAAAAAACTTTTTTAAAGGGTTATTTGCCTTTTTATTTACTTTAATTCCTTTAGTATCATTTTTTGTATGTTATTTTAATATTGGAAGAATACCGCATTTTAGAAATCTTATTTTTCCTTTGCTTCTTGTAAATATTATAGTGCTTATGATGAGTTTTTATATTTATCCGCAGATTATATTCTATGATATTGAATTTTTCGGTATTATTAAAAATTCTTTTATTTTTGCGATGATTAAACTGCCTCTTAATATATTTGTGGCATTTATTGTGCTTTTAATTTTATATCTGGCGTTTTTAATTCCACATATAGGATATGTACTTTCGCCTTTATTCTTAATTGCATTTATAAATTATTTTGTTACTTTTTCTGTATGGCCTACTATAAAGAAACATATGGAGGATGAATAAGTGGGAAAAGATACTGTATTTATTTGTTCCGAGTGCGGTTATCAGGCTTCAAAATGGGCAGGAAAATGCCCTGACTGTAACTCATGGAACACTTTTAGCGAAGAAAAAATAATTAAAGATAAATCAAAAAAATTTACCGTTGTATCCAATGTCAAACCTATAAAGATTGATGAGGTTACAGTTTTAAAAGAACAAAGGACATCAACAGGGATAAATGAACTTGACAGAGTTCTTGGCGGTGGAGTTGTATCAGGCTCTGTTAACCTTGTGGGCGGAGACCCAGGAATTGGGAAATCTACTTTGCTTTTACAGATGTGCAGAAAAATATCAAATGATGTAAATGTTCTTTACTGTTCTTCGGAAGAATCGGTAGAACAGATAAAATTAAGAGCAAACAGACTGTCCGAGGGAAATAAAAATGTGTATATCACATCCAAAACAAGTGTAGACTTAATAATAGATGATATGACCGAAATTAAACCTCAGATGGTTATTATAGACTCTATCCAGACAATATTTTCATCCGAACTTGAATCTGCTCCGGGAACGGTTTCCCAGATAAGAGAATGCACTTTAAAAATTACGCGTTTTGCAAAAGAAAATAATATTACTGTATTTATTGTCGGGCATGTTACAAAAGACGGTACACTTGCAGGGCCGAAAGTGCTTGAGCATATGGTGGACTGTGTTCTTCAGTTTGAGGGAGAAAGATATTCAAATTTCAGAATAATTCGTTCAGTAAAAAACAGATTTGGCTCAACAAACGAAATCGGTGTTTTTGAAATGACAGACAAAGGGTTAAGAGAGGTTGACAACCCTTCTCATATGTTTTTAGACGGACGCCCTAAAAATTCTTCGGGAACTGTTGTTATATGTTCAATGGAGGGTACAAGACCTATTCTTGCAGAAATTCAGGCACTTATTACAACATCTTCTCTTGCCACACCAAGAAGAATGGTTACAGGGATAGATTATAACCGTTCTAATCTTGTTCTTGCTGTTTTAGAAAAGAAAACAGGCTTAAAACTTTCATCAGCCGACACTTATATAAATGTTACAGGAGGTCTTAAAATTTATGAACCTGCCTGTGATTTGGGTGTTGCAGTGTCTGTTGCATCAAGTTATAAAAATCAGCCTTTGCCTGATGATTTGGTAGTTATGGGCGAACTCGGTTTAACGGGGGAAGTCAGAAATATATCTTTTTTGGAAAAAAGAATTTCGGAAGCCTATAAATTAGGTTTTAAAAAATGTATTATTCCATACTCTCAAAATGATATAAATATTGAAGGAATGGAAATAATAAAAGTAAAAAATATTATTGAGGTGTTCGGGGCAATTTTTTAAAAAGCGAGGTGAATGTTTATGAGCGAAAAGGAATTGTTAAAACTTGCCAAAGAAGGTCATATTGACGCTTTTGAAAAACTCATAGACGCTCACCAGAAAAGAATTTATAACATTTCTCTTAAAATGCTTGCAAACGAGCAAGACGCTTTTGACGCATCACAGGATGCACTTTTAAAAGTCTTTAAATACTTAAAAAATTTTAAGGAAAACTCGTCTTTCTCCACCTGGGTATATAAAATTGCAGTTAACACCTGTCTTGACTATATCAATAAAAATAAAAAGACTTCACAAAACATTTCCCTTGATGAGACCATAACTCAAAAGGATAATGAAACAACTTTACAGTTTGAAGATAAAGGGCAGAATGTTTTTGATCTGGTTTTAAAATCCGAAAGAGAAAGAGTGCTTTATGATGCACTAAACAAACTAAACTTTGAGCAAAGAGAAATGATAATTTTAAGGGATATTGAAGGATTTTCTTACGAGGAAATCGCAGTTATTACCAATAATAATTTAGGCACGGTTAAATCTAAAATATCCCGTGCAAGAATAAAGTTAAAAGAACTTCTTTTAAAAAACAAGGAACTTTTCCTTTCTTTTTTCGTTCTAATAACTATGAATATCTTTTTTTGATATTCTTAATATATGCTGAATTAAATTAAAAAGAAAGGAGTTTAAAATGAAAAAGAAATTATCTTCTTTGATTTATAAAAAATTAGATAATAACATATCAGATAAAAAATTAAAGTTACTTAACAAATATTTAGAAAAAGACAGTAAGTTAAAAGAAGAATATAATCTTACAAAGAACATATTAGCCGAATTTAAAAATAGCACTGATATAGATTTACCTGATAATTTTAAATCTGAACTTCATAAAAAACTTGTTGACTATAATCTTTCAAGAAAAGATACACTAAAACGATGTTTTAAACTTTCGGGTATTATGGCTACATCTGTTGCTTTAGTATGCATTATGATATTTGCTTTTAATAACAGTTTAATTAAAAGTATAGTTTCTAATAACGAAACAAATATCGAATATAATCAGGATATTTCTAATGAAAATCAAGTTAATAACCCATATTTAAGAACTCTTACTAAAGAAAACGACTCAGGTCAGGGTATATTAAATGATATATCCCCCATTCCTTGCGAAGACGGTTCGGATATAGTTATAAAGGTAAACTCTGCTCCCCAAATAACTAAAGATTTAAATTTCATTACAAGATATAATAATACATTTATTGTATCGGTTACAGAACTTGAAAAAGCAAAAGAATTATTAAAAGATTATAATTACACTATTATTTATGATGAAGAAAAAGCCAAAGACAATGGTTATTTCTACTTAATATTTTTAGAATAATTTAAAAACCTCCTTGATTTTACATCAAAGAGGTTTTTAATTATTTATTCGTTTGTTTTTTCTTCGCCTAATACTACATTTACGCTTATTGTTTCTCCCGAACGGTCAATTTCTAACAAAATTGTACTTCCTGCCTTTTTGGTATCTCTTATTTTATTTAATTCTTCAATAGTTTTTACCTTTACACCGTCGGCTTTTACTATAATATCTCCTCTGCGTATACCAGCACTTGCCGCACCGCTTCCTGACTGAGTTTGCTCTACAAATATACCCTGAGGATATTCATAATATTTTGCAACCTCTTCGGAAATATCTCGCCCTATTATTCCTATAACAGGTCTTCCTTTAACATAACCGTAGTTTAACAAATCTTCAAACACAGGTTTTGCTTCGTCGATAGGAATGGCAAACCCTAACCCCTCAACACCTGTTGAAGAAATTTTAAGCGTATTTATACCGATTACCTGACCTTTGGTATTAACCAATGCACCGCCTGAATTACCTGCGTTTATCGCGGCATCTGTCTGTATAAGATTAAAGGTTTTACCCTCTGTTTCAACTGTTCTGTTAAGAGCACTTATATATCCTACTGTAACACTTCCTGCAAATTCCATGCCTAAAGGGTTACCTATCGCAACGCATAATTCTCCAACCTGAAGTTCGGAAGAATTGCCAAGTTCTGCATATGGATACTGGCCATTTTCCAATTTTATAACTGCAAGATCGGTTTTAGAATCATAACCTACAAGTTTTGCACTCTTTTTCTCTCCGCTACTTAAATATACTTCAACCGTTGTTGCACCTTCTATAACATGGTTATTGGTTACAACATATCCATCAGGCGAAACTATAATTCCTGAACCACTGCCCTGACTTTTTTCAACTCCAAAGAATGTTTGCCTTGGCACAGTTGTAACAATTCCTACTACTGATGTACCCACTTTCTTTGCAATATCTACAACAGAGAGTGTACCCTGTTCCATACTAACTCCGGTATTAGCATCAACAGGGCCTTTTGATGTTGCCTCAAAATTATACGGAGAATATTTATTATATTTTGTATTCTTTTCTATTCTTTCATAAATAAAATCAGGCATAAGACCAAAACACAGGCCACAAGTTAAGGCAGAGCCTAAAAATGCAGAAATAAGTGCAACTGCAACTATTTTCATATACCCTTTTTTATTTTTTGACTTTTTGATGTGTGTTTCGTTATAAGTATAGTGGTAATCATTATCATCTTTTACATTTACCAAATCAGAAGAGGTATAATTAAATGATTCTTCTTCGTCTTCTATATCATAGTTTAAGGAAGTATTGTTATCAAACAATGCGTTATTATCAAACGAGGTATTTATATTATCCTCATCATTCCATTTATCATTATAAAAATCTGACATATTGATTCCTCCCTTTTAGTTCTTTTATTATATTGTAAACTGTAAATATGAATAAATTTTTAACATAAAGTAAAAATTTATTTTTTTAAGGTGAATATAAATTCAGCATACTCATTTTCTTCGCTGTTTATCCATATTTTTTCACCGTGTTTATTTATTATACGTTTAACAATATAAAGACCTAAACCAACACCGCCTTTATTCTGACTACGAGATTTATCAAGTTTATAAAACCTTTCAAAAATTGTTTTCTGCTCGTCTTTTGATATACCTGCTCCCTGATTTTTAATAGATACATACACTTTCTTGCCCTTTTGTTTTGTAACAATACAAATAGTGCTGTTATCATAAGAAAATTTTATGGCATTATCCAAAAGATTGGTTAAAACTCTTTTTATACTGTCCTTTTCTGCAAAAACTTCTTCAGTTTCGTTTTCAAATGTAACATCAACCGACAGATGCTTTTCGTTAAGTCTTTTTTCAAAACCTATTACAGACAGCCTTATAAGTTCGTTAATATCAAATTTTATCTCATCTAACTTAACCTCTGACGATTCAATTCTTGAAATATCAAGAAGGTCGCTTACAAGTTTGGATAATCTTTTTGATTCTTCCAAAACAATGGCTAAATACTCTTTTTGCTTTTCTTCTTCGATAGTATCATCAAGTATCCCTTCGACAAACCCAGTTATAATTGTCATGGGAGTTCTTAACTCATGAGAAACGTCAGAAATAAAAACTCTTCGCATATACTCAGATTTTTCTATCGATTCTGCCATATTATTAAACTGCTCGGCAAGTTGACCGATTTCATCATCTTTATTATATATTTTAACTCTTGTTTTAAAATCTCCGCTCCCGATTTTTTTAGATGCAATTTTTAATGCTTTAATAGGGTCTGTTACTTTCTTTATTATAATTAAAGTAAGAATAATTGAGATTAAAAATACAAATATAGCCGAGAATAGATATATCTTTATAACATCCTGTCTTAGTCTTGTCATTTCAGGAAGAAGAGTTAAAAGATATACACCGCCGATTATCTCATTCCCTACCATTACCGGCACTCCGGCAATAAGGGTGGAATCTTTTAAACCGTTAATTTTTGTAACAATAGCAATTTTTTTACCACTGTTAACTTCATTTAAAACATCCTTTGGAAGTTCATAAATATAATTATTCTGCACGGAATATGAATATGATATAACTTTACCGTTTCTATCAATTAAAAAAACATCACTGTTCATATTCTTTGAAGTAAACTCTGATAAAATATTAAAATATGATTTAAATTCTTTCTCGTTATAGTTAATCATCTGAGATGTAACACTGCTTATTCTTTCGCCTGTGTTAATTAAAGCATCTTTTTTTTGCTCTACAAGATAGTTACCTAAAAAGTAAAACATAATTATTCCCAGTATGATTGTAACAATTAAGATTGTGGAAACAAATGTAGTAAATACTTTTTTAAAGATCATTATTTTAGCACCTCAAATTTATATCCCACACCCCATACGGTTTTTAAATTCCAGACACTGCTTTTATCCTCTATTTTTTCCCTGATACGCTTGATATGAACATCAACTGTACGCGAATCTCCGAAATAATCATAACCCCATACACTAGACAGTAGTTGGTCTCTTGTAAAAACCTTATTGGGATTTGATGCAAGGTAATACAAAAGTTCCAGTTCTTTGGGTGGAATTTCTATTAGTTCATTATCAATTTTAAGTTCGTAATTGGAAAGATTTATATATAAGTTTTCGTACTGCGCAATTTCTTCTTTTTCCTGATGTGAATTTTCAACGCTAAGACGCCTTAAAACTGCCTTTATACGCGCTATAAGTTCTTTAACGTCAAAAGGCTTTACCATATAATCATCTGCCCCCAGTTCTAACCCCAGAACCTTGTCAAAAACATCACTTTTTGCTGTTAAAAATATTATGGGAACAAGACTTGTTTTTCTTATTTCTCTGCATACTTCATATCCGTCTTTTTCAGGCATCAGTATATCTAATATTATAAGGTCAGGCTGTTCACGAAAGAAAGCATTTACTGCTTGTCTTCCGTCATTTGCCAGTATAACCTCAAACCCCTCTTTAACTAAATACAGACGGGCAAGTTCACATATATTTTTATCATCATCGCAAAATAAGATTTTAGCAGATGTATTCATAAGTATTTCTCCTGTTAAATATTTGCTTCTTTTCTTAAAATTTCTGCTTTATCGGTCTTTTCCCATGGAAGATCTAAATCTTCTCTTCCGAAATGTCCGTATGATGCAGTTTGTTTATAAATAGGTCTTCTTAAATCAAATTGAGAAATAATTGCACTTGGTCTTAAATCAAAATGTTTTGCAACAAGTTCTTCAATAACTGATTGTTCAACTTTATTTGTTGAGAAAGTATCAACTAATATTGATACAGGCTTTGCCACACCTATTGCATATGCAAGTTGAACTTCGCATTTATTTGCAAGACCTGCTTTTACAATATTTTTTGCTACATATCTTGCTGCATATGCTGCAGAACGGTCAACTTTTGTAGGGTCTTTTCCTGAAAATGCTCCGCCCCCATGTCGTGCATATCCGCCATATGTATCAACAATTATCTTTCTTCCTGTAACACCTGCATCTCCCATTGGTCCGCCAACTACAAATCTTCCAGTAGGATTGATGTATATTTTGGTGTTTTCATCTATCATATGTGCAGGTATTTCTTTTTTAATGACAAGTTCTATCATATCTTTTTCTAAAGTTTCTTTTTCTACATCTTCTCTGTGCTGAGTAGAGAGTACAACTGTTTCTACTCTTACAGGCTTGTCATTTTCATATTCTACGGTTACCTGAGTTTTTCCGTCAGGTCTTAGGTAGTCTACCACACCGTCTTTTCTTATTTTAGAAAGTCTTTTAGACATATTATGCGCAAGATATATAGGAAGAGGCATTAAGGTATCTGTTTCATCACATGCAAAGCCGAACATCATTCCCTGGTCTCCTGCACCTAATTCGTGTGTTGAATTTTCATTTTTGCTTTCATAGGAATTATCAACTCCCATGGCAATATCTGATGACTGATTATGAATTGCAGTTAAAACGCCACAGGTTTCACAATCAAAACCGTATTTTGCTCTGTCATACCCAATCTCTTTTATTGTATCACGAACAAGGCTCTGATAATCTATGGTTGCATTTGTAGTTATTTCTCCCATTACCAATACAAGCCCTGTGGTAATTGCTGTTTCACACGCAACTCTGGCATTCTTATCCTTTTCTAATATGGCATCTAACACTGCATCAGAAATCTGGTCGCAGATTTTATCAGGATGCCCTTCTGTTACTGATTCAGAAGTAAAAAATTTTCTCATTTGTATTCCCCTTTCAGATTTATGAACAACTTTTAACTAAATAAATTAAAAGTATATTTTTCTTTTGTATATTGTAAAGTTATAAGATAACTCTTTAAAACAGCCCTGTTATAAGTTCAAGTGCACCTGTTGTAATTGATGTTGCAACAACTGTTCCAATAAATATAATAGGCAATGCTCTGCTTATTCTCATTTTTAAAATTGTTGCTGCGAGTGCTCCTGATATAGCACCTGTTCCGGGAAGAGGCAGTGCAACAAATAAAAACAAACCCCAGCCTTCAACTTTTTTTAGTTTGGACGCTTTTTTATTAGCAATTTCTTCAAGTTTTTCCCCTATATTTTTTAAATATTTGGTTTTTAAAAACCAATTAACAATAGGACGGAAAAGAAGAATAATAATCGGCACGGGCACCATATTTCCAAGAACGCTTAGTAAAAACAGTTGCCAGAAATCAATTCCCATATCCATAAAGAATAATATCGCAAATCTTGACTCCACAAAAGGTATCATAGACGCAAAAAAAACTTTCATCCATAACGGTACCGGAATGGCAATTAAAATATTTTTTACAAAATCCATCTTATAACCCTTAAGCCAAACATATAAAAATATGTTTTACGCTTCCTCCTTATTTATTTAAATTTTTATTTATAATTTCATTTATCTTATTTATTCTTTGGTAAAACTCAGTTGCATCTGCATAAAAATATATTTTACCGTTAACAGATGCTGCTATTTTTCTTTCGTCTACCTTATAATATTTTACAGTTTCGCTTTTATCGTTATTATATATAAAAGTATACTGTGCAACAGGCTCTCCCTGTGCTTTATAATCAACGGCTCCTGCCATTTTGATACTTATAATTTCTCTGTATATTTCTTTAAATATTTTCTGGTCGATAAGTTTGTTGTTATATTTTATATCGTGATTATCAGAGTCTATTACCTTAATTTCAAATTGGGATACGCTATTATCAAAACTGTAACTGAATTTCTTTAAATCATCAATAGACCTTAGAGCAACAAACTGCTGAAGATATACTATCGGCTCGTAATCTAAAAATTCAAAGCCCTCGGCACTTACAAGGTACACAGAATTACTTTCATTATTCATAATATATAAATTACCGTCTTTGTTACTTCCAAGATATATTGTTTTAGTTACTCCGTTCAAATCTGTAACCGAAATAAAATTATCAGATTTTTTTATACCGTATTTTGATACATCCAAAACATTATCTTCAACATATTCTAAAATTTCAACCTCGTTTAAATGGTCTAAACATTTTTCTAATATTGAGGCTTCCACTTCCCAGTTATACGGTCTTACCATATTGAATGCCGCAAATGAATTTATTTCAAGATTTTCGTGGTCATTTCTTAAAAATTCACATATGTTTTTACCCTTTGAAAAAACCACTTTGTTAACCGTTGAAGGCGGCACTGAAAAAAGCACGGTGTTTCTGTAATAATCAAGTTTTCTTAAAAAGCAGTCGGCTTTATAATTATCTATTATATAAACCTTTTTATCATCTTTATACTTTAGATAGTAACCTGCCAAGTCAGGAGTTTTATTACCTAAAAATAGTTTTATACCATCCCCTGATTTTAAGGAAATATCAATAGAGTTAACAGGATTTAAAAGCCCGAAATCTTCTAAGTTCAAATTGGAATCGGCTATAACATCTGATGCAAATAAAGATGAAAACTCTCTTTTTAATTCACTAAGTTTCTCGTCGTCTTTTTCTACATTCTTATTCTCTATTTTAATATCCTCGCCATATAAAACAGTATATTCATCCAGACTGTTTTTAATGCTGACAGACAAGATATCATCTGAATTTACACTGTATATTTCTTCAATCACATTTTCATCTGTTTCAGGTGGCACTTCAACCTTAGTGTCAATATTAGATACCAAAATTATGGCAGATATAAGAACTAAAATAAGAATTCCATAAATTATATAACTTCTATATTTTTTCATTACAGTTTTCTCCTCTTATTCCACACAAAGATTCCAAAAACTATCAGGCTAGCAGAAATAATTATAATTATAAGTATAAGGAAAATTATATTTGTTTCTGTCATAATAAATTTATTTTCATCTGCTAATTTCAAAGGGATATCAACATAACTTTCGGTTGGAAGAATTCCGTTTATAACACTTAAGGCTATATCTTTATTATTTATTTCTTCCCCGCTATATGCCATTGAAGTACCTGACACATACATTTTTGATATTTTATCATCATTAACATAACGCTCACAGATAAGCGAAATGTTATGTTTTCCTGTATTGCCTTTTATTTCGCCTGAGTTACGATCCATAGTATCAGCAATACTGCTTGAGGTTAATACAGGTTTTATTGTTATTCCGTTTATATTACTGTATAAGTCTTCAAGTTTAAATGAAAAATCATAGTACAAGGTTTGGTTTATATTTTTAGTATATTCATTAGATTCTACTAAAGGAATAGTTAAGCCCTGTCTTGTAATATGCTCGGCATTTTTTTCATAGATAACATCTTCTTTTACTTCAATGCCCCATTCTTTTATATACTCGCATAAATTTGAAAGATATGTTTCATAAGGAGAAAGGTATATCTCTAAATGCCCTCCGTTTTTTACATAATTTTCAATATCTGTAATTTCAACAGGTGAAAAATCAGTTTTCGGGCAGTATATTACAAGAAGGTCGCAGTCTTTTATTGCTTCTTTTGTGGTATCAAGATAGGATATATTATAGAAATTGCTTTTGGCAACATTTTCTAAAACATATGCTTTATCTTCATTATGCCCACTTGTAAATACAAGGTTTTTCTTTTCCCCTTTAGTTACAGATAATATACCGTTTGTTATAAGTGATTCGGCATTTTCAAATTCTCCCGTTTCACCGTATAAGTCCATAAAACTTACTACTTCATATTTTTCGTTATTTTCAAATATAATTGAACCGCGCGGGTCAATACCTGAATATTTATTTGCAACAGCAGGGTTTTTGGAAATATTGATTTTTTCTATTGAAACTAAATTATTTATCCTTTTATATCTATCTAAATATTCTTCTATAAGTGTATCTGATTCGTCAGAATTATAAACTATTTTAATATTAACAGGTATATTAGTATTTCCAATGGCTTCTTTGGTTATATCACTGATTGAAAACATCTTGTTTTCTGTTAAGTCTAAATTGATCTGAGGAAACTTTGCTGTTAAACTGCTTACCAATGCGTTTATTAAAAGAACTATAACAATAAACAAAACAGTTATAACGGTTGCACTTGTTCCATATCTTATTCTTTTGGAATTAAAAATATTTTTCACTAAACTTAACCTCCATTATGACCATCTTTTTTTATCTATCATACGGATAGTGATAAACACAAATATACTTGCAAATGACAGATAATATACTATTGCATCAAGACTTAAAAGTCCTATTGCAAAACCGTTAAATCTATAAGACAGTGAGAAGAAACTAAAAAACTTAACCAACCACTGAGGATTTCCGAAAATAGCAGGTACAATTTCAGAAAAATAGAATAGTACCAACATACCGAAAGATACCAAAACTGACATCATCATACTGCTTGAAACTGAGGAAACAAAAAGCCCCACAGATATAAAGGCAGCACCTATTAAAATTTCGGCTATATATAAGAATATAAAGCCCACTAAATCAAAATCAGCGTATATTGATATTATAAAGGCATAGAAAATCATAACTGACATAATCAGTATATAAATTATAAGTGCCGATAAAAATTTTCCTAAAACTATCGCTGTTATAGAATTTGGCGATGTAAAAAGCAACTGGTCTGTTCTTTGTGTTTTCTCTTCTGAGAAAAGACGCATTGTAATCATGGGAACAATAAACACAAATACCGAGTTAACACTCGCTGCAAGGTATCTTAAATGTGCATCCCCATAAAAAACATTGGTAGTAAAAAAGAATACAAATGATATTATAAAAAATATACTCATAAGAATATATATTAAAGGAGAATAAAAATACGATTTAAGTTCTCTTTTTAAAATTGCTGTCATTATCGTTTTCCTCCTTTTGTATTTGCTTTTTTAGTAAGTTCTATAAATACGTCTTCCAAAGTCATTTTTGCAGGTTGCATCATAAGTACAGGCATTGAATTTTTGCTAAGAACATTGAATAATGGCTTTCTTACATCAAAACCTGTTTCAACATCAAGAATAAAATCATAAGAGTCGTTTTCTTTTATTCCGACTTCTTTTATACCTCTTACGCCAGGGACAGACTGAAGAACATTTTTAATTGCTCCTCTTTCCCCTGCTATTCTTAATGATAACTGCTGATTCTTTGTATATTCATTTGAAAGTTTTTCAGGAGAATCTGCTGCAACAATTTCTCCGCAACTGATAATAACGACCTTATCGCATATAGCACTTATTTCCTGCAGAATATGAGAACTGATAATAACAGTTTTGTTTTTACCAAGTTGTTTTATAACATTTCTTATCTCTATAATCTGATTAGGGTCAAGACCGACTGTCGGCTCGTCAAGTATAAGAATTTCAGGGTCGCCTACAAGGGCAGCAGCAAAGCCTACTCTTTGACGGTAACCTTTTGAAAGGTGCTTTATAAGTCTGTCTTTTACATCAAAAATGCTTACAGAATTCATTACAGATGTAATATGAGCGTTAAAGTCAAGTTTAACTTTTTTAAGTTCATACACAAACTTAAGGTATTCAAGCACCGTCATATCAAGATATACAGGAGGCAGTTCAGGAAGATAACCGATTTTTCTTTTTATTTCCATCGGGTTATCTATAACTTCCATCCCGTCTACCTTAACGCTTCCTTCTGTATAGGATAAATAGCCTGTGATAATGGACATAGTGGTAGTTTTCCCTGCACCGTTAGGTCCTAAAAACCCTAAGATTTCTCCCTTATTAACAGTAAAATTTATATTCTTAAGAATTTGTCTTTTACCGTAACTTTTATAAAGATTTGATATTTCAATCATTATTTAAGTTCCTTTCGAATGAGTAAAAAGTAATTTACTGAGGTTTAACGCATTTTATATACAATTCGTTAAGTTGTTTATCATCAACAAGGTTTGGTGCATCTGTCATAAGTTCTGAAGCGTTCTGAACTTTAGGGAATGCTATTACATCTCTTATTGAATCTTTTTTAGCAAGAAGCATAACAAGTCTGTCAAGACCGTATGCCATACCACCGTGAGGAGGAGTTCCGTATTTGAAGGCTTCCATAAGATGACCGAACTGTGCCCATGCCTGTTCTTTTGTAAAGCCTAATTTTTCAAACATCTTCTGTTGAAGTTCGGTATCAAAAATTCTGATACTTCCCCCACCTATTTCACAACCGTTAAGCACCATATCGTATGCCTTTGCCCTTACATTTTCAGGGTCGGTGTCAAGAAGGTCAATATCATCATCTTTAGGAGATGTGAACGGATGATGCTTTGCAACAAAGCGGTTTTCTTCTTCGTCATATTCAAAAAGAGGAAAATCTACTATCCATAAGAAATTGAATTCATCTTTGTTTATAATACCAAGTTTATCTGCAACATGGCATCTTAACGCTCCTAAAGAGTTATATACAACACTGTTTTTATCAGCCACTATAAGAAGAATATCCCCTTCCTGTGCGTTGGTCTTTTCAACAATGCCTTTTATTTCTTCTTCTTTTAAGAATTTTAAAACGGAAGAACGAACGCCCTCTTTATCTATTATCATATAAGCAAGGCCTTTTGCTCCGTATGTTTTAACAAATTCGGTTAATGCATCGATTTCTTTTCTTGAAAGGCTCTGTGTTTTATCTTCCTTAGCGTCTACTTTAATGCATCTTACACTTCCCCCGCCATTAATCGCAGAAGAGAATACATTAAATTCAGTTTGAGATAAAATATCACTTATATCGCAAAGTTCCATACCATATCTTAAATCTGGCTTATCAGACCCATATTTATCCATAGCATCTTTATACGGAAGTCTTAAAAACGGTGTTTTAACATCCATCCCCATAACATCTTTAAAAAGATGTTTAATAAACCCTTCATTTATTTCTATAACATCATCTTCATTAACAAAAGACATCTCTAAGTCAATCTGAGTAAATTCAGGCTGACGGTCTGCTCTTAAATCTTCGTCTCTGAAACATTTTGCAATCTGCATATATCTGTCCATAGAGGATAACATTAAAAGTTGTTTATACTGTTGAGGAGACTGTGGCAGAGCATAAAATTTATTAGGATGAACACGGCTTGGAACAAGATAGTCTCTTGCTCCTTCAGGAGTGCTTTTTGTAAGCATAGGAGTTTCAATTTCCAAAAATCCGTGCATATCATAATAATCTCTTGCAGATTTGGCAACCTTATGTCTTAAAATAAGATTTTCTTTCATATCTGCTCTTCTTAAATCAAGATATCTGTATTTTAATCTTAGTGCTTCATTTGCATCAGAATTTTCTTCAATAGCAAACGGAGGTGTTTCGGCTTTGGATAAAATTCTAAGTTCTGTAACTTTAACTTCTATTTCACCTGTTTTTAAATTAGGGTTAACTGCTCCCCCTCTTTTTAGAACAGTACCTTTAATTGCTATTACAAATTCTTTTCTTAAAGTTGCAGCTTTTTGTTTAAGAGTTTCTTCACAGTCTTCGCCAAAATATATCTGACAGATACCTGAAACGTCTCTTAAATCAATAAAAAGAAGACTTCCTAAATTTCTGTAATTATGCACCCAACCCATTAAAGTTACTTCTTCGCCGATATTATCAGAACTAAGCTCGGCAACTCTTGATGTTCTTTTTAAACCTTTGATATTTTCTGCCATTTTACTTTCCTCCAAATTTATTTAATAGTTCGTCATATGTTAAACTTATAGTTTCGCCTGTATCCATATTTTTTACATTGAATTTATTGTTTAATATTTCTTCTTCGCCTATTACAACGGTATTTTCTGCGTTAATCTTATTTGCATATTTAAGTTGTGCTTTTAAGGTTCTTGACATAAAATCTTTTTCGCACTTAACATTTTTCTTTCTTAAATCGTTTACTATTTTCGAAGCGTAGATATCTGCTTTTTCGTCAAGTGATACAACAAATAAACTTACTCTTTTTTCGCTTTCAAAAGGAATATTTAAACTTTCCATAACTAAAAGCAATCTTTCAAGACCGATAGCAAAACCTATTCCAGGAATTGACTTACCGCCTATTTCTTCTATAAGGTTATCATATCTTCCACCGCCACATACTGTTCCCTGAGCACCAATATCGGTTGATACAAATTCAAAAACTGTTTTGGTGTAATAGTCAAGACCTCTTACAATACCTTTATCAATGTTATATTCAATATTCATATTATCAAGGTACATAAGCACCTTATCAAAATGGTCTTTGCAGTCATCACAAACCGAGTCAAACATGGTCGGCGCATCTTGTACAATATCCTGACAAACTTTTGACTTACAGTCAAATATTCTCATAGGATTTTTTTCCAGTCTGCTTTTACAGGTATCACATAAATTGTCTTTTTTATCGCTAAGGAATGTAATAAGTTTTTCGTTATATTCCTTTCTGCATTCAGGACAACCGATGTTATTTATATTAAGGGCTAACTTTTTAATGCCCAGTTCTTCAAATATTCTTTTTGCAACAGATATTATTTCAGCATCACATGAAGGACCTTTGGCACCGTACATTTCAACGCCGAACTGTCTGAATTCTCTTAAACGCCCTGCCTGAGGTTTTTCGTATCTGTAACAAGGAATTATATAATAAAGTTTTGTCGGCTGACTTTCTGCATACATCCCTGTTTCAATAAAACTTCTTGCTGCACCTGCAGTTCCCTCAGGTCTTAGGGTAATACTTCTGTCCCCTTTATCCAAAAATGTATACATTTCTTTGGATACAACATCGGTAGTATCTCCTACTCCCCTTTGGAAAAGTTCAGTATGCTCAAAGTTGGGAGTTCTTATTTCTCCAAAGTTATAAATATCTGCGATATTTCTTAATTTCTTTTCAATATAATGCCATTTATACACATCTTTGGGTGTAATATCTATTGTACCTTTAGGTGCATTTATTATCATTGTGTTTCCTCTTTTCTATTTTTTAACTTAGTCTTTAAGTATTTCTTCAACAAGGTTTAATATTTCATCCCTTCCAAAGCCTGACTGGGAAGAAAACGGATAAACAGAATCTATACCGAAAAATTCTTTAAATTCATCCACTCTCGGTTGCACTTTTGTTTTAGCAAGTTTATCAACCTTGGTTGTAATAACAATCGGCTCAAGCCCTTTTTCGACAATAAAGTTAAACATAACTATATCGTCCTTAGTCGGCTCGTGGCGAACATCACAAAGAAGAAATACTGCTCTTAAGTTTTCTCTTTTGTTAAGATAAGTTTCTATCATTTTCCCCCAGGAAATCTGCTCACTTTTTGATACATTGGCAAACCCGTAACCCGGAAGGTCAACAAGCATAAACTCGTTATTTACCTTAAAGAAATTTATCAGTTTTGTTTTCCCTTGTGTTTTACTCACCTTTGCTATATTTTTTCTGTTTAAAAACTTATTTACAAATGATGATTTTCCTACATTCGATCTTCCTGCAAATGCTATTTCCGGCAAATCTGATTTAGGATAGCCTGGTGCGCTTTTTGCAGAAGTAACAAATTCCGAATTTTTTATTATCATATATTTCTCCTATAAAAGTGCGTATTCGATAACTTCATCCATATTTTTGACAGGAATAAAATTAAAATCGTTAATAATCTCTTTTGGAATATCCTCAAGGTCTTTAAGATTATCATACGGTATAATAATATCGTAAATCTTATGTCTGTGAGCCGCAAGAGATTTTTCCTTAAGTCCGCCTATCGGAAGAACTCTTCCTCTTATGGTTATTTCCCCTGTCATAGCCACATTCTTTTTAACAGGTCTTTTTGTAAGGGCAGAAACCAAAGCAAGAGCCATAGTTATCCCTGCTGACGGACCGTCTTTCGGTGTTGCCCCTTCGGGAACGTGGATATGAATATCTTTATCTTTATAAAAATCTTTGTCTATCTTAAGAGTGTCTGCCTTAGAGCGTATATAACATATAGCCGCTTTAGCCGACTCTTTCATAACATCGCCCAACTGACCTGTAAGTTCAATATTTCCTTTTCCGTCAAGAGCAATGGCTTCGATATTTAAAAGTGTTCCTCCGTAACTTGTATAAGCAAGACCGTTAACAACCCCAGGCTCGTTAATTTCAGTGTCATTCTGCTCAACATATTTTCTTACGCCGAGATATTTATTAACTTCTTTATCGGTTATTGATATTTTACTTAAACCTGATATTTTAATTTCAAATATCCCTTTTCTTATAAGTTTGGAGATTTCTCTTTCAAGATTTCTTACCCCTGCCTCAATGGTATAATAATTTATTATTTCCTTTAAGGCACTGTCTGAAACACTTACCTGAGCCTTTGTTACATTATGCTCTTTTAACTGCTTAGGAAGAAGATATTTTTTTGCTATATTGAATTTTTCAAGATAGGTATAACTTGAAAGTTCAATTATTTCCAGCCTGTCATACAAGGCAGGAGGAATAGTTAAATGTGAATTTGCAGTGGTTATAAACATAATGTTACTAAGGTCAAAAGGAACTTCAAGATAATGGTCTCTGAAATTATGGTTTTGCTCTTTATCAAGAACTTCCAAAAGTGCAGAAGCAGGGTCGCCCCTGAAATCAGTTGCCATTTTATCTATTTCATCAAGTAAAATTATCGAATTATTTGCACCTGCATTCCTTACAGCGTTAATAATTCTTCCAGGCATTGCACCTATATATGTCTTTCTGTGGCCACGGATATCCGCTTCATCTCTCACACCGCCCAAAGAAAGCCTTGCAAATTTCTTGCCTGTTGCTTTTGCCACAGATGAGACTACCGAAGTTTTACCAACCCCCGGAGGACCGATAAGGCATAAAATCATACCGTTTTTTTTCGGTGCCTGTTCTCTTACTGCGATATATTCTAAAATTCTTTCTTTGACTTTTTCAAGCCCGTAATGTTCTTTATCCAGAAGTTTTTTGCTTTTTTCAAGATTGGTTTTTTCTTTGGTTGCAACATTCCAAGGCAGGTCAAAAACTGTATCAAGATATGTTCTTACAACTGTTGCCTCATGAGAATTATCAGGCATAAGAGAAAGTCTTCTTATTTCATTTTCAATTTTTTCTCTTATATCAGAGGATACATCAAGTTTTTTAAGTTTAGTTAAATACCTTTCGGTTTCACTCTCCGAACTTACTTCCATATTAAGTTCGCTCTGGATAACCCTTATCTGCTCTCTTAAATAATACTCTTTCTGGTTTTTATCAATATTTTCCTTAACCTTAACCTGAATATTATTTTTGAGTTTTAAAAGTTCTATCTCGCTTACTAAGATTTCCATAATAAGTTCTAATCTTTTTGCAACCGAAAAGGTTTCTAATAAAGACTGTCTTCTGTCAACCGAAATATCTAAATTGGATGACACAAGGTCAGAAAATCTTTCATAGTCTTCCAAAGAAGAGGTAATCATACTGAATACATCTGAGTTTATATGCTTGGTGTATGTGAAATATTCGTCAAATAACGACATAATATTTCTCACAATCGCCTCGGTCTTCTTGGTTTTTCTCTTAACTGAAGTTATTTCAACAGGGGTAATACTCCCCATAAAGAAAGGCTCTTTTGATATTAAAGCATCAAGCCTTGCAGTTTTTACCCCCTTGACTAAAACTCTTAAGTTATTATCAGGAAGTTTTAAAATCTGCTTTATAATTGCAATAACTCCGATAGGATATAAGTGATTATACTGTGGGTTATCTATTTCGGCATCTTTTTGCGCAGTAATAAAAATAACCTGGTCTTTTTTCATTGCAGTATTAACTGCATTAACCGAAATGTCTCTTTGCACATCAAGAGAGATTGACATTTCCGGGAATATATTAAGTCCTCTTAAAGCAAGGACAGGAATTTCAATATTATCAAATTTCATTTCTTTCCTCCAAAATGGTCATAAAAAACTATTACACATCATTTTAATACAAAAAACAATATTTTTCAATAGAAAATATTAATTTTAACAGTTTATTAATATATTTAATATAATAATACGGGAGTAACACTCCCCAAAAAATAAAAAATGGTGATTAAATATGAATAACTCAAATACAAATACTTGCTTAATCGTTTTAATAAGTATTGTCATAGGTGTTATAGGTGCCGTTTTATACAATATGGGGTTATTAACAAACATTCTTGTAATAATACCTTATTTTGCAGTTATTGCGGCAGTCCTTATTGCCTTTATAACAATTCTTCTTTTAATACCTGCAAATAATAAAAAAGCATTGTCAAAATGCCTATGTGCATATAGCGGAATAATTATTGCTTCCTCTATTTTGACTATTGCTTTTGTTTTACTTGCTTTAACTGTAACATTAGTTGTTACAAGCATTGTAAGTGCAGTAATTATCGGTATTCTTATAGCATTATTTGCTATCGCAGTATTAAGTTTTGTCTTCTTTATTTTCTGCCTTATTAACAGAAAATGTGGTTTTTGCAACCAAGGTAGATGTAACTGCTGCTGTTACCCAAGAAACCAGGTTTCTTCCGATGATTCTTGTGGCTTTGATTTAGATTAGTTTGACATTTTGCCAAAGAAGAAATATAATATCAAAAGGTGAAACAAATGAAAGAAATTATAATAAAAATAAATGATGAACTCTTTGGAAAAAGCATAAAAGAAATACTAAAAAAAGAACTTGATATATCAAACAAACTTTTAACTAAACTAAAAACTTACGAAGACGGAGTTACACTAAACGGTCATAAGGAATATGTAACAAAAATTCCCAACAAAGATGACATTTTAAAGATAAAAATTTATGACGAAAATTCTAAAAAAATTCCTCCGAGTGATATACCCCTTGATATAATTTTTGAAGATGAGGATATTTTAGTTGTGAATAAACCGAGAAATATGCCTACCCATCCCTCTTATAACCACTATACGGATACTCTGGCAAACGGTGTTATGAACTACTATAAAAATACCAACTTCACTTTCAGGGTTATAACCCGTCTTGACCGTGATACTTCAGGAATTGTGGTAATTGCAAAAAACAAATTCTCCGCTGAGAAACTCTCCTCTCAGATGCAGAAAAAAACCATAAAAAAAGAGTATTATGCAATATGCGAGGGAACTCCCAAAAATAAGAGCGGTGTAATCGATGCTCCTATAAAAAGAGTTGACGGGTCAAGTATATTAAGAGAGGTTAACAATGAGGGAAAAAGCGCTCTAACAAAATATCAGGTAATTAAAGAAAAAGACGGATATTTTTTAGTAAAATTACTGCCCAAAACAGGCAGAACACATCAATTAAGAGTGCATCTGTCTTACCTTGGAACACCGATTAAGGGCGACTCATTATACGGTTCTTTAGTTAAGGATATGTCTACTCTTCTTCATTGTAAAAAGATTATATTAAATCATCCTATAACAGATGAATTACTTGAATTTGAAGCACCTATTCCTCTTGATATGAGTTTATAAAACTTATGATTATTTAAATAAAGGATAAAGAGTATAACACGAAATTTCGGGTTGTACTCTTTTTGTAATTATTTTGTTTTTTTAAAAAAACACTTGATTTTTATAAAAGTGTGTGATATTATCATATAGGCGATGCGGGAGTGGCTCAGTGGTAGAGCGTCACCTTGCCAAGGTGAACGTCGCGAGTTCGAATCTCGTCTTCCGCTCCAGAAAAAAAGACTATTCATTTGAATAGTCTTTTTTTCAACTAAATCCGTCTTACAGACGGAATAAATCCACTAAAAGCGGATGAAATCACTTCGTGATGAAATCCGACTAAAGTCGGGATATTTAAGACGGATTTAAGTTCATCCGAATAAAATGAGGATTTCATCCAAACTTGTTTGGATTTCATCGTGCTTTGCACGATTTCATTTTTCATACTAATTTAAAAAATCTTCAGGGTTTTCATTTGCTCCGTCTTTTGTAATTTCAAAATGAAGATGTGCAGGGTCTTTTGATTCAAAAATTCCATTTTCCCCTACCGTTGCAATTATCTGCCCTTTTTCCACAATGTCGCCGATGTTTACTATATTTTCATCGGATAAATTTTTATAAATAGATTTATAACCGTTATTATGGTTTATTACTATAACTTTTCCTTCCATCTCATTTGTGCTGACCTCTTCAACAAAACCGTTAAAAACGCAATAAACATCTTTATTATTTTCGGCTAAAAAGTCTACTCCCTTATGAGTTCTGTAATCTTCAAAAGTTTTTGAAAACACAAGTTTATCCGAAGAATACCCTTTTATAATTTCACTGTTTACAGGGTAAATAATTTCAAATTCTTCATTAGTTTGTAATGATACTTCTTCATATTCGTTTAAATAAATTTCCTCGCTTGTTTCATAGTTTGCTACAGGCTCTTCTTTTTTAATTTCGTTAGTCTTTGTATTTTCTTTAGGTGAATCTGAAATAACTTCTATAATATTTTTCGGGGGTGAAAGAGCCTCTTTTTTTATAGTATATTCCCTGTAATTTTTCATTCCGTACATTAAAACGGTTACTAAAACACATAAAAGAGAAACCGAAAAAACAACATAATAATTCTTTAAAACCTTTAAAAATTTTTCCATATAAAGCCTCCTGTTTTTTATAAATAGGATGGCTTTTTTACTTAATTTTATACATAAATATTACCAGCATTTATTTTTAAATATTCTTTATTTCTACACCAGAATAATATTTTTTTAATATTAAATCATAAGTATATCCGTTTTCTGCCGCATAATTCGCACCGTATTGGCTCATTCCTACACCGTGTCCGTTGCCTGTTACATTAAAAATTACTTTATCCTTTATTTCTATTTTAAAATTTGCAGACCTTAACCCAAATATATTTCTTATATCCGTACCCTTAAAATTAACACCTAAGATATTAACATACTTTACACTGCCCGATTCGTTATATTCAATATTTTTTATCCATTTTTGTTCGTTATCAGTAAATTTAATATCAGGCGATGCATTTTTTATTTTTTCCTTAAATTCGCTTTTTTCAATTACAACCTGAGACTGATATCTCGGAGATTTTTCCTCTCCCTCGCTTTTAACGCTCCTTAAATACGGAAGCGCTTCAATCCATACATCTTCTGAGTTTTCGGTCATACCGCTGCTGGTTGAATGAAATACAGCAGAAATAGGCTCATCATTATAGGTTACTATCTGCCCCAATGTACTGTTGACTGCACTTTTAATTTTATTTTTATATTTGTCAGTCCATTCATTTCCCCACCTTTCCAAAGCCTCATCTTCTGTTAAATATGCCTTACAGTGAGTAGAATCTGTGCAGACAGTTGCCAATTTATGCTTTTCATCTTCCACACCTTCTCTGCTTATTATGTATGTACGCGCAGCAACTGCCTGTGCTTTTAATGCTTCTTCGTTAAATGACGGAGGCATTTCTGCAGGTAATACTCCCATAAGATATTCTTCAAGTTCCACAGTTCTTGTTTCATTCGTTTTATGAAAATAGACACTTATCATTTTTTCATTTTTGCTATCAGGAACACTTTCATAATCGTTCTTACTTATAACAATATTTTTGCCTGAAAACATAGAACTTAAAATAATTGTGATAAAAGTAAACATAAATGGAAGAAATAGATAAATATATTTTTTTGCAAGATTAAAGTTTATTTTTTTCATTTTAACACCTTAAATTATAAAAAATTATTTGACAGATTTTTCAAATCATAGTATATTATAATATAATTATATTTAAGAAAGGACATTGATATTACATATGGATTTTTATATAAATGAAATTACCGAAAAATATCTGGATGAGTTATCGAGCGTTTCTACTGTTAAAAACAAAATACCATCCGAAAAATATACTGAATACAACGTTAAAAGAGGGCTTAGAAACAGTAACGGTACAGGTGTTTTAGTCGGACTTACATCTATCGGTGAAGTAAGCGGTTACATTATGGAGGAAAATGAAAAAATTCCTGCACCCGGAAAACTTTTTTACCGTGGGATAGATATAAACGATATAGTTTCCGATATATCACAAAATGACCGTCATGGGTTTGAAGAAGTAATATTTTTACTTCTTTTTGGCACACTTCCAAATAAAGAGCAGTTAAAAGATTTCAAGGAACTTCTTTCACATCTTTCAACTCTTCCTGACGGTTTTACAGAAGACACTATTTTAAAAACACCATGTGAAAATATTATGATTAAACTGTCAAGAAGTGTTCTTGCACTTTATTCGTATGATGAAAATGCTGAAGATAATTCGGTTGTAAATGTTTTAAAACAGTCTATCGGCCTTATTGCAAAATTCCCTACCCTTGCGGCATACGGTTATCAGGCAAAGGCACACTATTTTGACAGAAAAAGTTTATATATTCACTCAGTTAACCCTGAATATACAACTGCCGAGAATTTTCTTCATTTAGTTCGACCTGACAACAAGTTTACAAAACTTGAAGCAGATATTCTTGACTTGATGCTCATACTTCACGCAGAACACGGTGGAGGTAATAACTCAACATTTACTACCCATGTTGTATCTTCAACAGGTACAGATATATATTCTGCTGTTGCTGCTGCCATAGGCTCATTAAAAGGCTCTAAACACGGTGGCGCAAACTTAAAGGTAACATCTATGATTGACAATATTATAGATAATGTCAAAGATTTAAATAATGATGAAGAAATAAAGAATTATCTTATAAAAATGCTTAAAAAAGAAGCCTTTGATAAATCAGGCTTAATTTACGGGTTAGGCCACGCAGTTTATACAGTGTCCGACCCTCGTGCAGTTCTTTTAAAGAAAAAAGCAATGGAACTTGCCATTGAAAAAAATGCAATGGATAAATTTAAGGTGTTTGAATCTATTGAAAGGCTTGGCCCTGTTGCATTCTGCGAGGTAAAAGGCCCTGATAAAGAAATATGTGCAAATGTTGACTTATATTCAGGCTTTGTATATCAGATGCTTGATATCCCTATCGAGTTATGTACACCTCTTTTTGCTGTATCAAGAATTGTCGGATGGTGTGCTCATATACTTGAAGAGCATATTACAGGCGGAAGAATTATGCGTCCTGCGTATAAAAATGTAAGCCAGAGAATGACCTACACAAAATTAGAAGACAGATAAAAATAATTACTGTACAGTACATATGTATTGTGCAGTAATTGTATATAATATGAAAAAAGGCTGGAAGAATATGATATTGGAATTAAAGGATATTGTAAAAACCTATTCGGGAGAAGTAATACTTAGCAATATAAACTTAAAAATTGAAGATAACGACAGGATAGGTTTAATCGGTCAGAACGGATGCGGAAAAACTACTCTTCTTAATATAATAACCAAAAATACAAACTATGACGAAGGCGAAATAATATATCATAAAAATCAGATAGGATATCTTAAGCAAAACCCTGAATTTAAAACAGATAAAACAGTTATAGAAGAAGTTAGAAGTGTATTTAAGGAACTAAATGATATAGAAGAAGAACTTAAAGATTTATACGCTGAAATTTCCAAAACAACCGATGAAAAACAACTGGATATTTTAAATAAGAAATATGCAAATCTTCAGACCTATTTCGAGGCTAAAGACGGATATAACAAGGAAGTTAAGATAAATACCGTATTAAACGGAATGGGCTTTTTAAATAAAGACTTAAACATCCCTGCAGCCAACCTTTCAGGCGGCGAAAAAACAAGACTTGCCCTATGCAAACTTTTATTAAAAGAACCTGATTTACTTATACTCGACGAGCCTACAAACCATCTTGATTTTAAAACTCTAAAGTGGCTTGAAGACTATCTTTTATCATATAAAGGCGCAATTCTTATGGTATCACATGACAGATATTTTCTTGATAAAACAGTTAACAGTATATGTGAAATTTATAAAGGAAGCCTTAAAAGATATTCTGGAAATTACACTCAGTTTGCCGAAATTAAGAAAAATATGATTTCCTTTCTTACAAAGGAATATGAAAAGCAACAAAATGAGATTGCATCTTTAAAAGAGTACATTGCAAAAAACAAAGTAAGAGCATCTACTGCAAAAAGTGCAAAAAGCCGTGAAAAAGCACTTGAAAGGCTTGAAATTATAGATAACCCTAAAGAATATTTAAAAACCATTTCACTTGACTTTAACTTTGATTTTGACCCGTCATTTGAACTATTGGATGTTAACAACCTGTCTTTGCAAATTGAAGATATACCACTTGCAAAAAACCTTGATTTAAGTGTTAAGCGAGGAGAAAAAATAGCAATAGTGGGTGCTAACGGAATTGGTAAAACCACCTTTTTAAAAGCACTCTTAAATAAAGTTAACTATGACGGAAGCATCAAATGGGGGAAAAATCTTAAAATAACCTATTTTGAGCAGGAAAATAAAACTTTAAAAAAAGAAAACACCTTACTTAGAGAACTTATGGATAAAACAGGAATTTCAACCGAACTTGAGGGAAGAAATACATTAGGAAGACTTCTTTTTTCCGGCGAGGATGTGTTTAAAAAGGTTGAAAATTTAAGTGGCGGAGAGAAAGCCAAATTAAAATTTGCTATTATGATGCTAAATAAAGGCAATATCTTAATAATGGACGAGCCGACCAACCACCTTGATTTATCATCAAAAGAAGTGCTTGACGAGAGTCTTAAAAATTATCAGGGTACAATAATTATGGTATCTCATGACAGGTATCTTCTTAATAAAATTCCTACAAAAATTGTGGAACTTGATTCAGACGGTTTTACAGTATATGAAGGCAATTTTGATAATTATCTTCAGAATAAAACAGAAAAGACAAAGCAACCTGAGATAAAAAAAGAAAGCGAAGAAAAAAATAAATTTTACCGTTCCAAAAAAGACCGTGCCGAAGAAGTAAAAATTAAAAATCTTATTAAGAAAACAGAAGATGAAATCGAAGAACTTGAAGCAAAGATTTTAAGTTTAAATGAAGAAATATCTTCTAAAGAAATTGCCACAGATTATGAACTTTTAAATTTAAAATGCAGCGAACTTGAAGAAACAAAAGAACTTCTTAACTTAAAGTATAAACTCTGGGAAGAATTAAATATGTAAACAATCTGTTAAATTCATTGACATTATACTTTTAAAATGAGATAATATTTAAGAAAATTTATCAGGAGGTGAACCTATGGGTAAGTGTTTAAAACCAACAAGCGTAGGCGGTCAGGCAGTTATTGAAGGTGTTATGATGCGTGGCGTAAAAGATATCGCTACTGCTGTAAGATGCCCTGACGGTCATATTGAAATAGAAAAAAAGCCGATTAACTTATTAAGCGTTAAATGGAAAATAAATAAAATACCGGTACTTCGAGGTGTATTTTCATTTTTCGAATCATTATATACAGGTGTAAGTTGCTTAATGTTTTCCGCTAAATTCTTTGAAGATTTGGAAGATTCGCCTGAAAAAATGTCTAAATTTGAAAAGTGGCTTATGGATAAATTCGGAGATAAACTTGTTACAGTTATAATGTATATTTCTGTACTTTTATCTCTTATATTAGGTATAGGATTATTTATGCTTTTGCCTAATTTTATTGCAGGGCTTTTAAAGTATCCGTTCCCAAATATAAGTATAGTTGCACTCAACCTTACAGAAAGTATAATTAAAATGGCTATTTTTCTTGCCTATTTATACTTAGTCTCTAGAATGGAAGATATAAAAAGAGTGTTTATGTACCACGGTGCAGAGCACAAATCAATATTCTGTTATGAACACGGAGAAGAATTAACAGTTGAAAATGTTAAAAAATATTCCCGCTTCCACCCAAGATGCGGAACAAGTTTTTTAGTAATTGTTATGATTGTAAGCATACTTGTTTTCTCCTGTATTTCATGGGGAGAACTTCATTTAAGATTATTATACCGTCTTTTACTGTTACCTGTTGTTGCAGGGCTTTCCTATGAACTTATAAAAATTGCAGGAAAATATGATAACACATTTACTAAAATTATATCAAAGCCGGGAGTTTTACTTCAGCATTTAACAACAAAAGAGCCTGATGAAAGTCAGATTGAGGTTGCACTCGCTGCCTTAAAATCAGTTATATCAGAAAACAGAGAAGATGACAAATGGTAAAAACTATTTTCGATGCCTTAACAGAAGGCACTAAAATCTTAGAAAAATCAAATATTGAAAGTTATATAAGCGATGCTAAAATTCTTTTATGCCATATCTTAAAAAAAGATAAAAGTTATCTTACAGTTCATAAAACTGATGAAATTAAAGAGAGTGATTATAATAAGTATATAGAACTTATAAAAATGCGTTCCAAAAAAACACCTGTAAAATACTTAACAGGTGTGTGTGAATTTTATTCTCTTCAGTTTAAGGTTAACAGCAGCGTTCTTATCCCCCGCCCTGATACCGAAATAATTATAGATACTCTAATAGATAAAATAGACAAAGAATGTAGTTTATCAATACTTGATTTATGTACAGGCTCAGGATGTATAGGAATTACTCTTGCAACAATTTTTAAAAACAGTAATGTTACATTAGTTGACATATCAGACGAGGCGCTTGATGTATGCTCTTTTAATGTTTTAAAACACAATATAAATGACAGAGCAAAAATAATAAAAAAAGATATTTTAAATGATACCATTGATAAAAAATATGATTTAATTGTGTCAAACCCTCCGTATATAAACGAAGATGACTTTTTAGGCCTTGAAGATGATGTTAAAAAATACGAACCATTTATTGCTCTTGTATCACCTGATGATGAATATAAATTTTACAAAAGAATAATTGACGATTTTTATAACAATCTAAATGATGGCGGATATATGCTCTTAGAGATGGGAATAAATCAATGGAAGTATCTTTACGATTATGCAATAAAGAGCAATAAATTTAAATCGGTAGAAATAATAAAAGATTTAGCAAAAATTGAAAGAGTTTTATGTTTAAAAAAATAATATAGCGTTTATAATAAATAAAAAAAGGAGATTTATTATGAAAAAATATGTATGTAATGTATGTGGATATGTTTATGACGAAGAAACAGGCGAACCTGATTTAAACATCAGCGCAGGAACAAAATGGGAAGATGTACCAGAAGATTTTGTCTGCCCTTTATGTGGAGTTGGAAAAGAAGATTTTTCAGAAGAATAATTAAAAGCAGGTTAAACCTGCTTTTTTAAAAGGAGAATTACAATGGAAATTACAAATAACATTTATTACATAGGAATAAATGATAAAAAAATAGACTTATTTGAAGGACAATACAAAGTAAAAAACGGAATGTCTTATAATTCCTATATTATTACTGATGAAAAAACTGCTGTATTTGACACGGTTGAAAAGGCTTTTGGCGACGAATGGCTTAAAAAAATTGAAGATATACTAAAAGATAAAGAGCCAGAATATCTTATCATTTCTCATATGGAGCCTGACCATTCGGCAAACATTCATAAATTTATGGAAAAGTATCCGAATGCAACACTTGTTTCAGGGGTTAAATCATTCCCTATGATAAAGCAGTTTTTCGGCACAGACTATAACGAAAGAAGCATTAAGGTAAACGAAAATGATACCTTGTCATTAGGCGAACATAACTTAACCTTTATTAACGCTCCTATGGTTCACTGGCCTGAAGTTATAATGACATATGAATCAACCACCAAAACTTTATTTTCTGCCGACGGCTTCGGTAAATTCGGAACTGTTGATGCAAACGAAGAATGGATAGACGAAGCCAGAAGATATTATATAGGCATTGTAGGAAAATTCGGTCCTCAGGTACAGAGTGTTCTTAAAAAAGCAGCAACTCTTGATATAAAAAGAATTTGTGCTTTACACGGGCCTGTTTTATCTGAAAATCTTTCATATTATATTTCACTTTATGATAAATGGTCTTCATATACTCCTGAAGAAGACGGAGTTTTAATTGCATATAGTTCTGTATACGGTAACACCCAAGAAGCAGTTTTTCTTCTTAAAAAAGAACTTGATAAACTAAATTATAAAAATGTATCAGTTATGAATCTTGCGCGTTGTGATATGCACGAAGCAGTATCTTTGGCATTTAAATACAGTAAACTTATTCTTGCTTCCACAACATATAACTCAGGTCTGTTCCCTTGTATGAAAGAGTTTTTAAATCATCTTACAGAAAGAAACTTTAAAAACAGAAAAGTAGGTATAATAGAAAACGGAACATGGGCAGCCACAGTTAGTAAAAATATTAAAAAAGTTTTTGAAGATGCAAAAGATATAACCTATTTTGATACCTTAGTTTCAATAAAATCTAAGGCAAATGATGAAAACAAAGAAGAGATTGTAAACCTTAGCAAAGAAATTATAAACTAACAAAAAGCATAGTGTTTCTTAGAAACACTATGCTTTTTATAAGTTTAATAAATCATAAATTACATCCTTAAAATGATATATACTAACATTATTATCGTTTAATACCCTTAAAATTTTAAGAGCCTCGCACAGATTAACCGTTATATCCCCTACTTCCTCCTCTTTGTTACTTGTTCTTATTCCGTATGCTGTGTAACTTCCGTTATCCTCATCCCATTTATCTTCTTTAAAAAGTTCATATGTAATAATTTTATCCATAAATTCCACCCCTCATATTTTCGCACAAAATGCGAATTAGTTTTTAAAAAAATTTATCAATTCCCTTACTTGATAAATATAATATTCCCAATATTTTTATTTTTCGCATTTTATGCGACAAGGTAAATTTATCACATAAAAATACATTTGTCAATATTTTTTTCGCATATTTTGCAAAAGTAAGCAAAAAGATTATTGCAAGAAAAGAAATTATATGCTAAAATACGAAATATGAGGTGATAATATGAATATTGGTCAGAGAATGAGAGACAGAAGAATTGAACTTGATATTAACCCTAAAACCATTGCAGATAAAATAGGTAAATCAGTTTCTACTTATTACAGATATGAAACAGGCGAAATAGAAAAATTAACTATTTCAAAGATGTGTGAAATTGCTGATTTACTTAAGGTTTCCCCTATCTATTTATTGCTTGGAAAAGATTCTGATAATGAAAATTATTCTTTGGAAAGTAATAATATTTCTAAAAATATAATTACTAATTTCTCTGTTCAATTAAAAAGGTTAATGACCACTTATAAGGTATCAAAGGAAAGTTTATCAGAAAAAATACTTGAAAATTCGGGGATAAAGGTAAATTATAATGAAATTGATAACTGGGAAAAGGGGTTATCTTTTCCTGATATAACTATATTCTCTTCAATATCCCAAATCTTTAATGTATCCTTTGACTATTTATTCGGCAATGTAGACTATAAAAATGTTAAATTCAGAAAAAGCAGAGCAAGTGAGCCTCATAAAGGATATAACGAAAAATCACCGTCAGTTATAAATGTTGAAAATCTATTTAAATCTTCAAATCTTTCTATACCTGAATTAGCAAAAAAGGTTAATCTTGATATCGACACTGTTACACTTTATTACAATGCACAAAAAGAGGATATTCCTTTAGAGCATTTAACCAGTATTGCAGATGCATTTGATTTTAAAGTTTCTGACCTTATATTATTAAGAGACCCAAGACCTCTTATGGAAAAAATCACATATCTTGATGCAGCAGATATTAACAGGGTTGAAAACTTTGTCAATAAACTGTTATCTGAAAATAAAGACCTTACCAAAATATAAAAACACTGCCATTTTAATTGGTAAAAAAATTGGTTTTTCTCTTGACTTTTATTCTTTATTATAATATAATATCTTTTGTTGTTAAGATATGCTGACGTGGCACAGTCGGTAGCGCACCTCCTTGGTAAGGAGGAGGTCGGCGGTTCAAGTCCGCTCGTCAGCTCCAATTTTTTGCACCATTAGCTCAGATGGTAGAGCACCTGACTCTTAATCAGGGTGTCCAGGGTTCGAGTCCCTGATGGTGTACCATAAAGAAACTCTTACGGCCACAATAGTTGTAAGAGTTTCTTTATTTTATTAAAATGTTTGTTTTTTATTTATTGGGACACACTTTAGGACACATTTAGTAAAAGAGTTACCATTAAAAAATGGTAACTCTTTTTCCGAACTTGAATTTATTTAATTGTTTAGCATTGAAGCCATTTTCATTATATTATTATATTGTTGAGTTGTCAACAATATAATTTTATTTGATGTTCTTCTTCAAATTCTTTTATATCTTTTTTTATGATTTCCTCAAAATGTTCTGACATTGTGCAACCTTTTATCATACACATATGTTTAAACTTTTTATATGTCTTTAATAATACTCTTATTGATATTGTTATTTTTTCCATTGATAAACACTCCTTTTTTATAATTTAGATAACAAGTTTTTTATTTTTCTTGAAATGTAAAAAACTTGTTATGACGAGGCTTAGCCTCGATTTTTTATATATTTATTGTAGGACATTAACTCTCTTTGGCAATCATAAATATTATTGCTTTTCTTATAAAAGAGGATAATGAACAACCTTTATTTTTTGTAATACATTTTACCGCTTCAACCATTTCTTTATCTAACCTAACTCTTATTATACATTCTTTTCTTTTATTTCTTTGATATTTATATAATCTCATTTGTTTTATTCCTTTCTTTGTTTGTATATTTTTCTTTAAACTAAGGACTAATGACGAGGAAGACGAAAGCGCAGTTTTTTCTTCTGCGCTGAGGAAGCCGAGGAAGTAGGCCTGTATGTTCATAAACTACTTACAAACATCTTGAAATTATCCTACCGGCTACAACAACGAGCAAGGCAAGTGCTTTGGTGGAGCGCACAGGAAAGGCGTTTGAGCAACGCGACAGCCTTGCCGAGCACACCACCAAAACACGAAGACTGCGACTGTCCGTATGTGCCTTATGGCTATGATAGATATATGTTTATTTATAAACATATTCCTTGGGCTTACTTTGTCGGGAAAGGGACAAAGGAAGCCCCCCCTCACAAAGCGCCATTACGATTACAGGAAGCGCATTTGTGAGGGCATACCGTAAAACATGCATTATTGTATATATGACACAATATACTAAGGCATATATCTTTTTTGCTTCAAAGGATAACCCAAAGTTTTTTATAAAAACACAAAGGGTTTTTATAGAAAACTTTTTATACAAAAAAATTATTTTGTAGGGTGGGACACCCCTTGTAAAAAGATAAGACGGACCCTAAAGAATACTCACATATCTTTTTATACAAAATACCGATATTTTTTGTATAAGCAGTAAAAAAAAGATATATGCCGATAACATTATGTAACCTTAGCGCTCTTGTTGACCTCTGAGCGCAGAAGTGCGAAGAGGAGCAACAAGGGCGCGACCTTTCTCAAATAAATTAAAAATAAATTGAATTACATAATGTTGCGATATGCAACTTAATTAAATTATATAATCAAACAGTTTATATAAGTATCTTTATAATCAAGAATTATATTTAATGCCATGTCATATAATTTAGAAGTTCTTAAGTTATTATTTTTTATATTATATTCTTTGTCTTGTTGTAGTAAGTAAATTAACTCTATAAAGTCTTTTTCATTCATATATACCACCTTTTCAACATTTAAAAAAATAGTTTTCAACAAAAACAGTTTATTATTAAAAATAATTTTAGACACAAAATATATATTAAAAAGTTTTAAACATAATGGTAAATATTTCCATTTATTATTCTAAGGAATAACTTAATTATTCCTAATTATAATTAAGTTATTCTTATAAATATATATTAATAAAATACATTTATTCGTAGGAAAAAGTGCATAAATAAAATAAAATAAAAATATATAAAATAAGAATAAATAAATTTCGAGATGTACTTATATATTAGAATAATTTAATTAAATTATTTCGATATAATCTTCTGTATCTTCTTTTAATAATATCCATATTTTTCCATTTATTTTAACTGGACTTTTTTTCCCTCTTGCTTTTACAGAAGCCTGATAAGTTTTTTGGATTCTCTCAGAAGTTAAACAATATATGCTTTTACTTATTTCTTTTTTTATCAAAAGATTTAAAGTAGCCATATAATCAATTATTTCTTTTATTACTTCGGCATCTTCTCTTATTGAATCTGCAATATCAAAAATTTGATCGTCGTCTATAAAAATATAATAACCCTGCTCTTTATATATTTTGGTTAATAAAAAAATATATGTAACTATGCCAAGTGTTTTGTATTTACTTCTTAATTTTTTTATTCTGGTATCTTCAAAAAAATCAACATCAAAAGAAAAATAATCAATACCTTTTTTAATTGGTCTTGCCATTATTGGTACCACCTTTCAGCATCCATTCGTCAAGTTTTGCAGTAAAATAATATCTTCTGTTATATAGTTCCAAATATGTACCCTCTAAATAACCCTCTCTTTGCAATTTATCTAAAGTTGAAAGACTGCAACCAATATAAGCACTTGCTTGTTGTCTTGTTAATCTATTACTCATTATCAAGCACTCCTTTGTTCAAATAAATATGAAAAATCTTTTTTAAAATAATTTAATAAGCATATTATCTCCGTTAATTTAAAATTGCCTCTTTTCTTTTTTTTACAATAACTTTCTCTTGATATTTTTAATATCATGGCAACATCATTGTCATTTAGTGATAATCTGCCCTGTTCTGCTTCTAAATTTGGAAATAACCCTTTCTTTCTCATAATATCACTCCTTATAATTATATATTAGCAAAATGCTAATTACATTTTTATTATATTACCTTTTTGCTAATATGTCAATATATTTTGTTAAAATAAATTAACACAATGTTAAAAATATGTTGACTAAATTATTATAATGCTATATAATATATTTGAGGTGGTTTTATGAAAGGCTTTGGTAGTAAGATAATAGAACTTAGAAAAATTAAAGGTTATACGCAGAAACAATTAGCAGAGTTTTTACAAATATCCCCAACGAGATTAAATTACTGGGAAAAAGATAAGAGAGAACCAGATTTATTTAATATTCTTAAACTTTGCGAAGTTTTAGATATAAGCCCAGACGAACTTTTAAATATTGAAAAAAATATTATTTTAAATGAACTTGAACAAAAAATTATCTTAGAATATAGAACAAATATTAAATTCAAAAATATTGTTAATGTTTGGCTTGGTGTTGAAAATGAAAAATAGAAAGATAGGCAATATCACTAAATTAAAAGATAATAAATATAAAATAAGAATCTCTGCAGGGTTTGACGACTTTGGAAAAAGAAAAGTTATCAGTAAAACTATTTCCTGTTCTTCTGATACCGAAGCGGAAAAATATCTTATAAAACTTTATAATGAAAAAGATTTTTTTAAAAGTTCAAGCAACCCGAAATATTTAAAAGATTTAATTGATGTTTTTATGGCTAATCACGCGAAAAATTTATCTTTAAATACTATTGATTATTATAATACTCTCAATAAACACCTTGTTAATTTTCATTATTTAAAAATTGAAAATTTAAATATTATCAATATAAATAAAATACTCGACTCGTTACCTGATGGGAAAATAAAACAATCAGTTTTTAAATTTTTAAAAACTGTTATCAACAAGAATATTACTTGGGGATATTTCAAAAATATTAACCCATGTAATATGATAACAACTCCAAAATATAAACCTAAAGAAAAAAGTATTTTAAATATAAATGATATCGATAAAATTAACGCTCTTATTATTAACGAAGAATTTAAATATCAATGTATTTTTTATTTTGCTGTTTTACTTGGTTTAAGGCGTGGGGAAATTATTGCGCTTAAATGGAATGATATAGATTTCAAAAATAAAACTGTTTCCATTAACAAATCTGCAACTTTGTCCCATAATAGCAATGAAGATTATGTTGTTTTAAAAGAAACAAAAACAGTTTCCTCCGTGCGTGTCTTATCTCTTCCAAACATATTGGCCGATATTCTTCGTAAATTAAAACAAGAACAAAATATAAATATTTTAAAATTAGGAGATTTATATGTAAATAATAATTTTATTTTTACAACTTGGAATGGTAAAATTATGAACTTACACACTCCAACTAATTGGTGGCGAGATTTTACCAAAAAACACAATTTAAGCAATGTTACCTTACATGGTTTAAGGCACACCTGCTGTTCACTTATGCTAAAAGAGGGGAACGACATAGCCACTATCTCTAAAACTCTTGGACATAGTAATATATCAACCACTTTAAATATTTATTCGCATATGATAGAGGACAACAAAAAGAAAGCAATAGAAAGCGTTGCAAGTTATTTTATAGCAAAATAATTTTTAAAAAAAGGACACACTTTAGGACACACATAGTATAATTTTGTGTGTCCTGTGTTACTTTTAAAATTATTAAATAAATATAAAAAAGGCTTGGTTAAGCCTTTTTAATTTTATATACTTTCTATTTAATAAGACTCTTAATCAGGGTGTCCAGGGTTCGAGTCCCTGATGGTGTACCAAGAAAGCACTTGTGAAAGCAAGTGCTTTTTTAATACCCTCATTCTCCGTTTCACTACGACGGATAGCGATGTTCGTTGCTCTCCATCCCTATCTCGCAGGGACTTTAATCTATGAAATAATTCCCCAAATTATTTCATTACGATTAAACTGATGGTGTACCAAAACAAAAATCCTGTCGAAAGATAGGATTTTTTGTTTTGTATTATTCATTTTTCATTATTCAATATTCATCATTCATTTAATGCGACAGGATTTTTTAATGAATAATGAATGATGAAACCGCTTCGCTGATGAATAATTAATAATTATGGTTACTTCACTCACGCAAAGTTTATTTTTATGAGTATCTAAACCGTTCGTTTATATAAAATTTGCAAAGCGAGATATCGCTAAAAATCTTATAGTTCCACTAAAAATCAAAAAAACCAAAACACATACTATGTTTTGGTTTTTTTATTCTTAAAAGTTTTTATTTTTTCCTATTATATGATTTACTATCTGTGATGCGATAATAAGGCCTGATACAGATGGTACATATGCCATACTGCCGGGTGTTGACCTTCTATTTTCTTCCTCTATATTAACCAAAGGTTTTGTCGGAATTTCCTTTGAATAGACAACCTTAAGTTTCTTTATTCCCCTTTTTTTAAGTTCATATCGCATAACTTTTGCAAGGGGGCAAACAGAAGTTTTATAAATATCTGTTACTTCAAAGGCTAACGGGTCAAACTTATTTCCTGCACCCATTGCGCTTATTATTTTAGCATTTGCTTTATCGCATTTTTCAATTATTAAAATTTTAGACGAAACAGTATCAATAGCATCTACAACATAGTCATATGAAGAAAAATCAAAATTATCAATATTCGATTTATCCAAAAACAAATCAAAAGCATTAACCTTAATATCTTTATTTATACTTAAAAGCATTTCCTTTAACACATCCACTTTTTTTCTTTCCAATGTGTTTAAATCTGCTATAAGTTGACGGTTGATATTAGTTACACTTACTGTATCATTATCGATAATATCAATATTATAAACTCCGCATCGTGCAAGTGCCATTGCAGCATAAGAGCCTACCCCTCCTACACCAAACACTGCAACGCGCGTGTTTTTTAATTTTTCCATATTATCTTTTCCGACTATAATTTCTGTACGCAAAAACTGTTCCATTTTATCTGTCCTTCATTTTAATATATTCTTTTCTTGGCATAACTGATTTATAGGCAGGACGAATAATTTTACCTGCGTTAACAAGTTCTTCAATACGGTGTGCACACCAGCCAGGCATTCTTGAAACTGCAAATAAAGGTGTGAACATTTCTTTTGGTATATTAAGAAGACTGTATACAAGGCCTGAATAAAAGTCTATATTAGCACTTACGCCTTTATATATTTTTCTTTCATTTGCAATAACTATCGGAGCAATTCTTTCGACCTTTTCATAAAGCGCAAATTCCTTTTCCATTCCTTTTTCCTTAGCAAGAGAAGAAACGAACTTTTTAAGAATTACTGCTCTCGGGTCAGAAATTGAATACACAGCGTGGCCCATTCCATAGATAAGACCTGATTTATCAAACGCCTTTTTATTTAAAACTTTTGTAAGATAGTCTGCAATTTCCTTTTCATTTTCCCAGTCAGATATTTGCTTCATAATATCTTCAAACATTTCTGCAACCTTTATGTTTGCTCCACCGTGTCTTGGGCCTTTTAGTGAGCCTAAAGATGCAGTTATAGAAGAATAGGTATCAGTTGCCGAAGATGTTACAACATGAGTGGTAAAAGTAGAGTTATTACCTCCTCCGTGTTCTGCGTGAAGCACCATACACAAGTCTAAAATTTTTGCTTCAAGCTCGGTAAAAGAACCGTCTGTTCTTAACATATGAAGAATATTTCCTGCAAGTGAATATTCCTTTTTCGGCTCTCTTATAACAAGGCTTCCCCTGTTATAAATATGGTTATATGAATGATAACAATATGTCATAAGAAGTGGCATCTGGGCAATTAACTGAACAGACTGCCTTATTACATTAGGAATAGTTATATCGTCTGCATATTCATCATAAGTATAAAGGGTAAGAACACATCTCGCAAGCATATTCATCATATCCTTACCAGGAAGATTCATAACGGAATCTCTTATAAACTCACCCGGAAGTCTGCTCACATCAAATAAAATTCTTTTAAAATTGATATACTCTTCTTCTTTAGGAAGTTCACCAAACAGCAAAAGATAGGCAACTTCTTCAAAACCGAATTTATCATTTTCGGTAAAATCGGCAACTATATCGTTTATGTTATACCCTCTGTAATAAAGTTTTCCGTCACATGGGACAAGAGTGTAATCTTGCATAGTATGTGAAACTATTTCAGAAACTTCTGTTAAACCTGCTAAAACACCCTTTCCTGAAATATCTCTTAAACCTCTTTTTACTTCATATTTAGTATATAATTCCGGGTCAATTTTATTATAGTTATTAACCATATCGGAAAACTTATATATATCATTTCTGTATTTTCGAAATTCGTCTGTTAAAAAAATATGTTTCAAAAAATCAGCCCTTCCTTTATATATATGTCATTTAAGTATATTATTTTTTTAAATCTTTTATACTTATTCTTAAGTTTTTAATAGTATACCACATCTTTAATAAGATTGTCAAAAATAATGGCAAAAAAATTTTAAAAAAATACCAAAAAAACCTTGACATATAGACAAATATGATTTAAAATAGTACGGTAACCGCGCGAATAGGGTCTTAATATTATAACTTGTTATAATAACCTTATAAGGCGAGTCCTATAAAAATAAAGGGAGGTGCTACAGAATGTACGCAGTAATCGAAACAGGCGGAAAACAGTATAAAGTTTCCGAAGGTGATGTTATCTTCATTGAAAAATTAGAAGTTAACGAAGGAGAAGTTATCACTCTTGACAAAGTTGTTGCAGTTGCTGATGACAACGGTATCAAAGTTGGTAGCGAAGTTAGTGGTGCTAACGTTTCTGCAAAAGTTTTAAAGAACGGTAAAGAAAAGAAAGTTATCGTTTACAAAATGAAACCTAAAAAAGGTTACAGAAGAAAACAGGGCCACAGACAGCCTTATACAAAAGTTCAGATTGAAAAAATCTCTATGTAATTATGACTAAGATTGAAATTACAAAAGATAAGTCAGGCAATATAATTAAATTTGTTATTGACGGTCATTCAGAGTTTTCAGATAGTGATGACATTGTTTGTGCCGCCATATCCTCTGTTTCATATGCCACACTTTTGGGAATTGAAAAAATATTAAACATTCCTTTTGGCTATGAAAAAGATGATGGCTATTTATATTTTTGTCTGCCTGATGATTTAAAAAACGAATTAAGAGAACAAGCTAATATATTACTTAATTCTATGTATTTGTTCTTTTTAGATTTAGAAGAACAGTACGAAGATAATGTTAATATTACTACGCTGGAGGTGTAAAAATGTTTAGATTAGATCTTCAATTATTTGCTCATAAAAAAGGTATGGGTAGCACTAAGAACGGCAGAGACAGTGAAGCTAAGAGACTTGGTGTGAAAAAAGGCGACGGCCAGGCTGTTTTAGCAGGAAACATTCTTGTTAGACAGAGAGGAACAAAAATTCATCCGGGAACAAATGTTGGTAAAGGTTCTGACGATACTCTTTTCGCATTGGTTGACGGTAAAGTTAAATTTGAAAGATTAGGCAAAGACAAAAAACAGGTTAGTGTTATTGCCGGTTAATCATTTTGATTTTTGTGGGTTGCAGCTCTTGGTTGCAACCCTTTTTTAAAACTGTTTTTGGAGGTATTATTTATGTTTATAGATAAAGCCAAAATATTTGTTAAAGCCGGAAACGGCGGAAACGGTTGTGTTTCTTTTCATCGTGAAAAATATGTTGCGGCAGGTGGCCCTGACGGTGGCGACGGAGGTAAAGGCGGAAGCGTTATATTTGTTGCAGACCCTAACCTTTCTACCCTGCTTGACTTTAAATATAAAAGAAAATATGTTGCAAAAGCCGGTGGAGACGGTATGAGTGATAACCGTATCGGGAAAAACGCCGAAAACTTATATGTAAAAGTTCCTGTGGGAACAGTAGTTTACGATTGTCTGACCGGTCTTATTTTATGCGATTTAAATGAACCTGGAATGGAAGCAGTTATTGCAAAAGGCGGAGACGGAGGCTTTGGCAACAAAAAATATGCTACGCCTACAAGACAAATTCCAAAGTTTGCAAAGCCTGGTTTTCCAGGTCAGGAAAGAGAAGTTTCATTAGAACTTAAACTTCTTGCAGATGTTGGTCTTGTCGGGTTCCCTAATGTTGGAAAGTCTACTTTCCTTTCAGTAAGCACAAAGGCTAACCCTAAAATTGCAAATTATCATTTTACAACTTTAATTCCAAACCTTGGTGTTGCTGACTTAGGAGCAGGAAGAAATTTTGTGATTGCTGATATACCCGGGGTTATAGAGGGTGCATCAGAAGGAATAGGTCTTGGGCATGACTTTTTAAGGCATATTGAAAGAACAAGGCTTTTACTTCATGTGCTTGATGCTTCAGAATCTGAGGGAAGAAATGTTTTAGAAGACTTTGAAATTATAAACAATGAGTTAATTAAATTCAGCAGTGTTCTTGCAAATAGAGAACAGATTATAATTCTTAATAAAACCGATTTGATATTTGACGAAGAAATATTAAATGATTATAAGAAAAAATTTGAAGAAATGGGATATAAAGTGTTTATATGCTCAGGTGCAACAAAAAAAGGTGTTAAAGAAATTCTTGACTATGCATATGAAAGACTTCAGAAAATTCCGATGCCTGTTTTATATGACGAAGATAAGATTTATAACGAAGAAATACACAAAGTTGTAGAAAAACCTTTTGAAGTATTCGTTGATGAAGATGGCGTATATAACGTTACAGGTCCGTTTGTTGACAGATTATTAAAAAGCACAAATCCTAATGACTTTGAATCTATGCAGTATTTCCAGAGGGCTTTAAAATCTCATGGGGTTATTGAGGCATTGGAAGAAAAAGGTATTAGCGAGGGAGACCTTGTAAGACTAGATGAGGTTGAATTTGAATTCGTACTTTAGGATGGATGTTAAAATTCCTAAGAACACGCAAAAAATGATAAAATTAAAGTGTATCTATAATATATAGGTACACTTTTTTAATATTTCTAAGGTATAAATTGCAAGGCAATTTATAAATTTAATTTTTGCGTTTTCAATGAAAATACCTCTCGATGTATCACATACACCTTCGGTTATTTTCATTGAATCTAAGAAATTTTTCCTATCCATCGGTTTTATGAAGTTGATATCGAATCAACTTCATAAAAGATGGATGTTAACCATACCATTAAACAACAAAAAGATAAAATTAAAGTGTATCTATATTATATATATAGGTACACTTTTTATATATAAAATTAAAGGTTAATCAATTTGCTGGTCTGCTTTTAGATACAACTTATAATATACTCCTTTTTTATCCATGAGTTCCTTATGAGTTCCCTCTTCTTCTATACCGTTTTTTGTAAGCACTATTATTCTTTCTGAATCTATAATAGTTGAAAGTCTGTGTGCTATTGTAAAGGTTGTTCTTCCTTTTGCAAGTTCTTTTAATGATTTTTGAACAATATATTCGCTTTCATTATCAAGAGCGCTTGTTGCTTCGTCTAAAATTAAAATTTTAGGGTCTTTTAAAAATGTTCTTGCAATGCTTATTCTCTGTTTCTGACCACCTGAGAGTTTAACTCCTCTCTCGCCGACATAAGTATCATAACCCAAAGGCAGTTCTTCGATAAACGAATGTGCATTTGCAAGACGCGCTGCATTAATAATTTCTTCTTTGGTTGCCCCAGGTTTACCGTATGCAATATTTTCGTATACTGAGCCTGAAAATAAATACACATCCTGTTGCACAACACCTATATTTTCTCTTAAAGATTTTAGTGTTACATCCTTTATATCAACTTCGTCAATTAAAATACTACCTGAATCAATATCGTAAAACCTTGGAACAAGGTTTACAAGAGTAGTTTTACCTCCGCCTGAATAACCGACAAGGGCAACATTTTCCCCAGGTTTTACTTTAAGATTTATATTATTAAGAACTGAATCAGAAGATGAAGAATATCTGAATGTAACATTATTAAACTCTATTGTTCCTTTAACATTTAAAAGTTCTTTAGCGTCTTCTTTTTCTTTGATATCAACAGGGGTATCGATAATTTCTATAAATCTTTCAAACCCTGTAAGACCTCTTTGGAACTGCTCTGTAAATTCCACCAGTTTTCTTATTGCTGCAAGAAGAGTCTGCACATATAAAAGATATGCCACAAGGTCTGCTGCGTTAATTGCTTTAATTTTTAAGAAAAATGCGCCTGAAAACACAACGGTTAAATACATAAACCCGTCAAAGAATTTTATTCCACTGTGAAATAAGCCCATATAATGATAAGACTTTTTCTTGATTTTTAAGAACTTATCATTTCCCTCTTTAAACTTATCTTCTTCTATATTTTCATTGGTAAACGATTTAACTATTCTTATACCGAGAAGACTGTCTTCCACTCCTGCATTTATTTCCCCTATCTGCGCTCTTTGTGCTTTAAATGTGCTTTTCATTTTCCTGTTCATTATGATAGAGAAAAAGAGCATAACAGGAATACACGCAAATATTATAAGAGTTAGTTTTACATTAACCCCTAAAAGAACAATAAATGCACCGATTATTTTTAACGATGACATAAAAAATTCTTCAGGACAGTGGTGTGCAAACTCAGTAACATCAAATAAATCGCTTGTTATTCTGCTCATCAGTTGGCCTATTTTTGTATTATCATAATAAGAATACGGAAGTTTCTGCAGGTGAGAAAACAAATCTCTTCGCATATCTGTTTCCATTTTTGTTCCCATTATATGACCTGTTGAACTTACATAATAATTGGCAAGAGAATCTAAAATCACAAAAACAAGCATCAAAAGACCTGTTTTAAAAATTATTTCATAAGATATTCCCCCACTGTTTAACCCCTCATTTATTATGCGCCTTATAAGAATGGGAGTTATAAGAGCAACCATACCGCATAAAAACGCACAAAGCATATCACAGATAAATGTTGATAAATACGGTTTATAATAAGGAATAAATCTCCTTATAAGCCCTTTATTTTTTTTCATAATAAACTTTTCCTCCCTTTATAACTGTATACCCTCTTGTAAGTGGCTCTAACTTTCCTTTTATTTCTCCTTTAGGAGTAATAACTGCTGTTATCCCTGTATTACCTGTTCTTAAAAGATAACTGTTATTTTCTACTGCACGGAAAATACTGTGTGCAAAATGGCTTTCTACCCCAAATGAATCTTCAAACCACGAATCGTTGGTTATAAGCAAAAAATACTCACTGCCCTTTAGTTTTGTTACATAAGTTAAGTGAGGGTATGCAGAATCTATACATATTATTCCCCCTGCTTTACCCGATAAGATATTAAGTATAGTTGCATCTTTTCCTGACACCAGTCCGTTCATTCCAAAAGTTACTTTTTCTGCAAAAGGGATAAGATGCCTTTTATGGTAAATATCCAAGTATTGCTCACCGTTTTTATTAAAGGCAACAAGACTGTTGTAATAATAGTTATTTTCAGGATAAAAGCAACCTGTAAAAAGTTCCAGCCTGTTTTCTTTTGAAAACTCAGATATTCTGTTATACCAATACCCACCTTTATCAAGTTCAACATTTATAACCGTTTCAGGCCATACTACCGAGTCTACCTGATATTTTTCTTTTGCTTCTATGCTTAACTTACTATAAATATTAAAACTATTTAAAAGACTGTTACTCTCCCATTTTTCTAAGGATGATAAATTCCCCTGAATAAGAGCAATATTATGTTTAAAATGAGATGGTTTATAAAGATTAAATCTCAACGCCCCAAAACTTAAATTGATGACAAATATTAAAAGCGCAAAAATTAAAAACTTTAATTTTCTTAAAGTTAAAAATTTATATATAAACACATTGATATATACAATAATTAAGGTTAAAAAATATGAGGACAGCAATGAGGCTGACTGTATAAAATAAAGGTTTTTATACCACGGAAGATAAAGATGAGAAAAGGTAAGCCCCAATATTCCCACACTGATTATAACTTCATATAGTACATAGCAAAGAGGAAAAAGATAAATATTATTTACATATTTTTTATAAAAATAAGAAAAAAAGCCTCCCCAAAAACTTTCAACTATTAAAATTCCTAAGTACATTAAAAATATTATACCTATACTTTTAATTCCCGAAAAGCCCATAAATTCCATAGGATGCATTTTAAATAAAAATGACATACTTGTTCCATATAAAAACACTGCAAAAGTTAACCCTTTTAAAAAGTTTTTTTCATTATCCTTTAATGCATAAAGAAAAGGCAATAAAGAAAACAGGGTAAGAAAACAAAAATCTTTATATATAAATGCAATTCCTGTAATAATTCCTGCTACTGCACTTAGAAATAAATTCATTCTTATTCCCCTCCCTTTTTTTAACTTCATATGTTTTTATTATATAAAAATCTTAAATTAAAATCAACTTATTTAACCTATCTTTTATGCCATTTTATTACATAAAAATTTATTTATTTATTATATAAAACTTTAATTGACATTTTTTGGATAATATGTTATGATATTCCTGTAATAAAAAATAGAGAAAGGGAGTTTTTTTATGAAATCTACAGGAATAGTTAGAAAAATTGATGAATTGGGAAGATTGGTGTTACCTATCGAGTTAAGAAGAAATATGAATCTTGACATTAAAGACCCTATTGAAATATTCGTTGAAGACGATATGATAATCTTAAAAAAATATGAGTCATCCTGTATATTCTGTCAGGACGCAAGAGATAATGTTATATATGAAAATAAACATGTATGCAGAAAATGCATAGAAAAATTAAAATTAAAATAATTTATTTAAAGCAGTGTAATTTTACACTGCTTTTACTATTTTTAAAATCGTTATAATTTCAAGTAAAATTAAGGGCAAAATGCATTTTTTCTATTGTAAAAACTAAGAATTAGTGATATAATGTTATATTAGGATATGATAGGTATAGACTATAATTTAAGACTATTTAAATAAGTTTTTTTACAGTTTTTATAAATTGATAAAAATACCCTTTAAATTACTATGAGGTGAATTTAATGTTTAAATCTATAATTGAAAAAATGATTGGCTCTTATTCCGAAAGAGAAATTAAAAAATTAAAATCTATTGTTGATTTAACTCTTTCATTAGAAGATGAATTTTCCCGACTTTCTGACAGTGAATTAAAAGCCAAAACTCCATATTTAAAAGAACAACTTAAAATGGGAAAAACTCTTGATAATATTCTTCCTGAGGCTTTTGCTACCGTAAGAGAGGCTGCATGGAGAGTTCTTGGGCTTAAGCACTACCCTGTTCAGATTTTAGGCGGAATTATTCTTCATCAGGGAAGAATTGCAGAAATGAAGACAGGAGAAGGTAAAACACTGGTTGCAACTCTTCCTGCTTATCTTAACGCATTATCAGGAAAAGGCGTTCACATAGTTACAGTTAATGATTATCTTGCAAAAAGAGACAGTGAATGGATGGGCAAAATTTATAAATTCTTAGGTTTGACTGTCGGACTTATTATCCATGATATTGACCCAAGCGACAGAAAGGCAAACTATCTTGCCGATATCACATACGGTACAAACAACGAATTTGGTTTTGACTATTTAAGAGATAATATGGTTATCTATAAAGAACAGATGGTTCAAAGAGGTCATAACTTTGCAATAGTTGACGAAGTTGACAGTATATTAATTGACGAAGCAAGAACTCCTCTTATTATCTCAGGCGCAGGAGATGAATCAACAGACATATACGAAAAGGCAGATAAATTTGTAAGAACTCTCTCTTATAAAACTATTGTGGAAACTGATTTAAAAAAAGAAGAAGATGAAAATGCATCAGTTGACTATATAGTTGACGAAAAGGCAAATAACGCTACTCTTACAAAACAAGGTGTAGAAAAGGCCGAAAGAGCATTCTCCCTTGAAAACCTTTCCGACCCTGAGAATATGACAATTTCACATCATATAAATCAGGCTTTAAAGGCGCACGGTGTTATGAAAAAAGATGTTAACTATGTTGTAAGAGACGGAGAAGTTATTATAGTTGACGAATTCACAGGGCGTTTAATGTTTGGAAGAAGATACTCAGAAGGTCTTCATCAGGCTATTGAAGCAAAAGAAAGAGTTAAGGTTGAAAGAGAGTCTAAAACTCTTGCGACAATTACTTTCCAGAATTATTTTAGATTATATAATAAACTTTCAGGTATGACAGGTACTGCTCTTACCGAAGAAACAGAGTTTCAGGAAATTTATAAACTTGACGTTGTTGTTATACCTACCAACAAGGAAATAAAAAGAAAAGACTTATCTGATTTTGTATATAAAAACGAGGCTGCAAAATATCAGGCAGTAATAAATGAAATAGTTGAAAAACACGAAAAACTTCAACCTATATTAGTTGGTACAATATCTATTGAAAAAAGCGAACTGTTAAGCAGACTTCTTAAAAAACACGGAATTAAGCATGAAGTTCTTAATGCTAAATATCACGAAAAAGAAGCAGAGATTATCTCTCAGGCAGGAAAACTTGGTGCAGTTACTATTGCTACAAATATGGCAGGTAGAGGTACAGATATAAAACTTGGCGGTAACCCTGAATTTATGGCTAAAAAAGAAATGGCTAAAAGAGGATACTCTGACGAAATCATTTCTTTATGCGTAGGATATCAGGATACTACTGACGAAGAGATATTAGAGGGAAGAAAACTTTATCAGGCACTTCTTTACGATTTTGAATCTAAGACAGACGAAGAAGCGAAAAAAGTTGTCGATGCAGGTGGACTTTGCATCATCGGTACTGAAAGACATGAATCAAGAAGAATTGATAACCAGTTAAGAGGCCGTGCAGGGCGTCAGGGAGACCCTGGGGAAACAAGATTCTTTATTTCCTTAGAAGATGACATTATGCGTTTATTTGGTTCTGAAAGAATTATAGGCATGGTTAACGCTCTTGGTATGCCTGATGATGAGCCTATTGAGCATAAGATGTTAACAGGCGCTATTGAAAATGCCCAAAAAAGAGTTGAGGGCAAAAACTTCCAGATAAGAAAACACGTTCTTCAGTTTGACGATGTTATGAATAAGCAAAGAGAAGTTATCTACTCTCAAAGACAAAAAGTGTTAAACGGAGAAAACATCAAAGAAAGCATTGAAAAAATGCTTATTGATTCTGTTAAATCTTTTGTATCTACCCAGTGTATAGAAGAATATCCTGACGACTGGAATATGAATTATATTTTAGAGTTTGCAAATGCAAATTATGCTCCTTTGGATAAAGAAATTATAATTAAAGAAGATGAATATTCATATCTTACAAAGGCTAAACTTACAAAACTTTTAACTGAAAATATGCTTGAAAGATACAAACAAAAAGAAGAAGAGTTTGGCGAAAATATAAGAGAACTTGAAAGAGTTGTTCTTCTTAACACTGTTGATAAAAAGTGGATGGACCATATTGATGATATGGACCAGTTAAGACGAGGAATCGGTCTTAGAGCGTATGGACAAAAAGACCCTGTTATAGAATACCAGATTGAAGGCTTTAATATGTTTGAAGAAATGATAGAATCTATCAGTAACGATACTGCTAAAATTCTTTTTAACCTAAAACTTCAGACCAATATGGAAAGAAAACAGGTTGCCCGTCCGCAGAATGCAGTTTTAGAATCAAATGAAGAGCCAAGAAAGGTTACAGTAAGAAAAACCCAGAAGGTTGGAAGAAACGACCCTTGCCCATGCGGTTCGGGTAAAAAATATAAAAAATGCTGCGGATTTAATTCCAATGATTAGTTTTAAATATTATTATTTTAAGGAGTTGATTAAATGTTAGAGTATGAAGAATTACAAAAAGACCTTATAACTCTTAAAGAAGATATTACAAAGTTAGGTGATTCACTTTAACTTAGCATCTATGCAAAGTGAAATTTCCTCTTTGGAGGAAGAAACCCAGAAGCCTGATTTCTGGAGTAATTCAGATAATTCATCAAAAATTCTTCAGAAGATAAAAAATCTTAAGGATAAAATAGGTGCTTACAACTCACTTTTAGATGTGTGCGAAGAAATAGAACTTTTAATTGAACTTGGCACTGAGGAAGAAAGTTTAACTTATTTAAAAGATGCAAAAGATTTATTTAAAACTTTAAAAGAGAATACAAACACAATGAATCTTGAAACTCTGCTTTCCGGCCCGTATGATAAAAACAATGCTATTATCTCTCTTCATGCAGGAGCAGGAGGAACAGAAGCACAAGACTGGGTTGAAATGCTTTACAGGATGTACTCAAGATGGTGTGAAAGAAGAGGCTTTAAAACTGAAACGGTAGACTTTTTAGACGGCGATGAAGCAGGTATAAAAAGTGTTACAATGGTTGTTTCAGGGCTTAATGCATACGGATATTTAAAAGCAGAAAAAGGAGTTCACAGGCTTGTGAGAATTTCCCCTTTTGACGCATCAGGAAGAAGGCACACATCCTTTGCATCCCTTGATGTTTTGCCTGAACTTGATGACGATATCCAGATTGATATAAATCCTGACGAAATAAGAGTGGATACTTTCAGGGCATCGGGTGCCGGAGGGCAACATATAAACAAAACCGATTCTGCTATAAGAATAACCCACTTCCCTACCGGTATTGTAGTATCCTGCCAGAATGAAAGAAGTCAGCATAAAAACCGTGAAACTGCTATGAAGATGCTAAAAGCCAAACTTTTGGAAATCAAAGAGCAGGAGCAAAAAGACAAACTTTCTGATATTCAAGGCGAACAAATGGATATCGGTTTTGGAAGCCAGATTCGTTCATATGTTTTCCACCCTTACAATCTTGTTAAAGACCATCGCACAAATTTTGAAATGGGAAATATAAACGCAGTTATGGACGGAGATATTGACGGATTTATTAACGAATATTTAAAATTTCAGTTAGAGAAGTAAGAGGAGAAAAATATGTTTGATAAACTTGATTTTTTAGAAGATAAATATAACAAACTTAATGAAACCATCTCAGACCCTTTGGTTATCGCAGACCAGGAAAGATGGAGAAAACTTATGAAAGAACAAAAGGACTTAACCCCTATTGTTGAAAAATACAAACAGTATAAAAAGGCTAAGGACACTATTAACGAATCAAAAGAACTTCTTTCTACCAGTTTGGAAAAAGATTTTGAAGAACTTGTTAAAATGGAACTTGAAGAAGCAAAAGAAAACATTGCTGTTTATGAAGAAGAATTAAAAATTCTTCTTTTACCTAAAGACCCTAACGATGATAAGAACGTTATTGTTGAAATAAGAGCAGGTGCAGGTGGCGATGAAGCGGCACTTTTCGTTGGCGATTTATACAGAATGTATTCTATGTATTCCGACCAGAGAAGATGGAAGACAGAAGTGCTTTCAGAAAGCCCTACAGGAATTGGCGGATACAAGGAAATTTCGTTTATGGTTTATGGCGAGGGCGCTTATTCAAGACTTAAATATGAAAGCGGAGTTCACAGAGTACAGCGTGTTCCTGAAACTGAATCAAGCGGAAGAATACATACTTCTACTGTTACGGTTGCAGTGCTTCCTGAAGCAGAAGAAGTAGACGTTGACATTAACCCTGACGATATTGAAACAGATACACTGCGTTCATCAGGTGCAGGTGGTCAGCACGTTAATAAAACTGAATCTGCAATAAGACTTACTCATAAGCCTACCGGTATTGTTGTTATGTGTCAGGACGAAAGAAGTCAGCATAAGAACAGAGATAAGGCTATGAAAATTCTTCTTTCAAGACTTTATGATATGAAAATGGCAGAAGCACATGAAAAAGTTGCAAGCGAGAGAAAAAGTCAGGTTGGTACAGGAGATAGAAGTGAAAGAATAAGAACATATAACTATCCTCAGGGAAGAGTTTCTGACCATAGAATTAAACTTACCATTAACCAACTTGAAAACACTTTAAACGGAAATATTGATGAATTTATAGATGCTCTGATTACTGCAGACCAGGCAGAAAAACTTCAGAATCAAGAAAATTAACAGGGTGATTAAAATTACTAAAATTATAAGTGTAACAAATGAAAATGAACTTAATATTTTAGATGAAGTTGCTTCGGCTTTAAAAAAAGGCGAAGTTGTTGCTATACCTACTGAAACTGTTTACGGTCTGGGAGCAAATGCTCTCTTTAGTGAATCTGCACAAAAGATTTTTACAGTTAAGGGAAGACCGTCTGACAACCCTTTGATAGTTCATATTGCAAAGGAAGAAGATGCAAAAGAAGTGGGAAAGGATATTCCTGAAATTTTCTACACACTTTCTAAAAACTTCTGGCCAGGTCCTCTTACTATGATTGTTAAGAAAAATGATAAAATTCCCTATTCGGTTACAGGTGGCTTAGACACTGTTGGAATTCGTATGCCTGACAATATATACACAAGATATTTAATTGAAAAAGCAGGTTGCCCTGTTGCTGCACCGAGTGCAAACATATCGGGTACGGTAAGTGCTACATCATCCCAATATGTGTATGACGATTTTAAGGGTAAAATTCCTTATATTGTAGATAACGGGAACTGTGAAATAGGGCTTGAATCTACTGTTATAAATCTTACTGTAACACCTAATATGATTTTAAGACCGGGAAAAATTACTATTGATGAGATTAGAAAGTTTATTCCTGATGTTATATATCATCCGTCTCTTATTAAAAATGTTTCGGATATTAAAAACCCTGCTTCTCCAGGGATGAAATATAAGCATTATTCCCCATCCTGCCCTGTTGTTTTAGTAAGAGGTAATTCAAAGGATATCCAGGAATACATATTAAAAAATATAAAAGAAACTGAATGTGCTTTTAGTTTTTCTTCGTATAACAAACTAAAGGAACTTTTCCCCAACTTCTGTTTAGGCGATGAAGATAATCTGTCAGAATGCGGAGAAAAAATATTTAAATATTTAAGAGAAGCAGACAAACAAAAAGTTTCTAAAATTTATATACCTTCGGTTAAAGAAGAAGGCATTGGCGTTGCCATTATGAACAGGCTTAAAAAAACCTGCGGAGGAAATATAGTGGATATTAAAAATGTGCTTTTTATCTGCACAGGCAATACCTGCAGAAGCCCTATGGCAGAATTTATACTAAAAAGTTATAATTTAGACGGTGTTTTCGTTAAATCAAGAGGGCTTTATGTGTGCTGTATGTCTAATATGGCATTTAGTTCTGAAAAAACACTTAAAGACAATGACATTCCTTTTGGTGATTTTAAAGCATCACAGGTATCAGAAGAAGATATAGTAAGAGCCGATATTATATACACTATGACAAACAGCCAGAGAGATGTTTTAGTTAAGGCATTTCCGCATTTTGAAGAAAAAATAAAAACACTTAAAGAAAATGGAGATATTTTAGACCCTTATATGCAACCAATTAAGGTTTATCAATCCGTTTTTGATGAGATAAGATTTGCTATTGAAAAGAGGTTTTTATATGAAAACTAAAATAGTGTCTCTTGACTTTTCAAATGTTGATAAAGTATATGAAACGGAAGTTTCCTGCTTTTTACACCCATGGACTAAGCAATCTTTTATCGAAGAGATAAATAACCCTCTTGCAAAATATTTTGTGCTTTTATTAAATGATGAGCCTGTGGGTTATGTAGGCTTATGGCATATTTTAGACGAGGGACATATTACAAATATCGCAATAAAAAAAGAGCATCAGGGAAAGGGACTTTCCCATCTTCTTATAAAAGAGATTATAGATTATAAAAATAATAATCATCTTAAATTTCTAACTCTTGAAGTAAGAGAATCAAATATAGTTGCAAGAAAACTATATGAAAAATATAATTTCAAAATAATCGGCGAACGAAAAAAATACTATGAAAATAACGAAACTGCAATTCTTTACAGTTTGGAAGGATAAACTATGAGTACAATTATTATGGGAATTGAATCTTCATGCGATGAAACTTCCTGTGCCATTGTAAAAGACGGACGCGAAATTTTATCAAATACGATTTATTCTCAAATCGATGTTCACAAAGAATACGGAGGAGTTGTGCCTGAACTTGCTTCCCGTATGCATATTGAAAAGATTTCTTATGTGGTGGATAAGGCATTAAAAGACGCATCCTGCACATTAAAAGATATAGATGCTATAAGTGTTACATACGGTCCTGGACTTGTGGGTGCGCTTTTATGCGGTGTTTCATATGCTAAATCATTATCATATGCACTAAAAATACCTCTTGTAAAAGTTCATCATATAAAAGGCCATATTGCAGGAAATTATCTTACACATAAAGATTTAGAGCCTCCTTTTTTATGCCTTGTTGTATCAGGGGGGCACAGCCACATTATTGAAGTTAAAGATTATAACGAATATAATATCCTTGCAAAAACCAAAGATGATGCAGCAGGAGAAGCATTTGATAAAATAGGCAGAGTTTTAAACCTGCCGTATCCAGGAGGAGCAAAAATAGATAAAATAAGTTACTTGGGAGATAAAAATGCTATTTGCTTTCCTAAAGTTACTTTTTGCGACTCGTATGATTTTTCTTTCAGCGGTGTTAAAACCTCTGTTATAAACTATCTTCACAGAATAGCACAGATTAACCCTGATTTTCAAAATGCTGATTTTACCGATATTGTTTTAAGAGAAAAATTAAACGGTAATGGTGTTAAACAGCAAAAAGAAGAAATCACAAAAGCAGATATTCTTGCATCGTTTACCAATGCAATAGTTTCTATTCTTTGTGAAAACACCTTTAAACTTGCAAAAGAAAAAGGGTATGACAAAATTGTATTAGCAGGTGGAGTTGCCTGTAATACACACTTAAGAACAATATTTGAAGAAACTGCAAATAAAGAAAATATGAATATATTATATCCCCTACCCGTTTTATGCACAGATAATGCGGCTATGATAGCATCTATGGGATATTACTTATATAAAGAGAAAAAGTTTGCAGACCTTAATTTAAATGCTGTACCGTATATAGATATTGAAAACAGTTGAAAAAAACCTTAGAATATGATAAAATTACTTGATATGTTATATAAGAAAGGAACTTTAAAATGAACGAAATAATAAAAAATGCAACCGAACATTTTGCAAAAGTTTTAGAAGACCAGTTAAAAAGAGTTGAAAGAATAAATTCAGATAAAGATTTTATTGATTTTGATAAACTTGATACAATTATCATTGGTATTTGCGGTGGCGACGGAATAGGCCCACGTATAACAAATGAAGCACAAAGAGTGCTTGAATTTTTATTACAGGATGAAATTAAATCTGGAAAGGTTAAGTTTAACATTATAGACGACCTTACAATAGAAAAAAGAGCAGAACTTAATACTGCCATTCCACCATCTGCACTTAACGAACTTAAAAAATGCCATGTTATACTAAAAGGCCCTACTACTACTCCAAGAGCAGGAGACCCTTGGCCAAATGTTGAAAGTGCTAACGTTGCAATGAGAAAGGAACTTGATCTTTTTGCAAATGTAAGACCTGTTAAAGTTAAAGAACAGGGTATTGACTGGACATTTTTTAGAGAAAACACAGAGGGTTCTTACGCTGTCGGCTCAAAGGGAATTCATGTTAACGATGACCTTGCTATTGACTTTTGCGTTACCACAACAGAAGGAACTAAAAGACTTGCAAGAGCAGCATTTGAATACGCAAGAAAAAACGGTAAAAAACGAGTTACTATTGTTACCAAGGCTAATGTTATTAAAACAACTGACGGTAAATTCTTAAAACTTTGCTATGAAATGGCGAAAGAATATCCTGAACTTCAGGTTGATGACTGGTACATAGATATTATGACTGCAAAACTTGTTGACGAAAAAAGAAGAAATCAGTTTGAGGTTGTTATTCTTCCTAACCTTTACGGTGATATTATTACCGATGAGGCTGCTGAATTTCAGGGAGGCGTTGGTACTGCAGGAAGTGCTAACTTAGGTAAGAAATATTCTATGTTTGAGGCTATTCACGGTTCTGCGCCAAGAATGGTTGCTGAGGGCAGAGATATTTATGCAGACCCTTGCAGTATGCTAAGAGCAACTGTTATGCTTTTAGAACATATCGGCTTTACAGACAAGGCAAAAAAACTTGAAGATGCACTTAATAAATGTATGTTTGAAGAAAAGAAAGTTCAGATTACCGGAAGAGATACCGGTGCTACATGCAGTGAATTTGCAGACTATGTTATGAGCACAATTTCAGATATAAATTCATAATTGAAAGGATTATAATATGAATAATCAAAAAAAAGTGTCTGAAGCCGTTATTAGAAGGCTTCCGAGATATTACAGATATTTAGGCGACTTACTGAATAGCGGAATAACAAGAATTTCTTCAAAAGATTTAAGCGAACTTATGGGCACAACTGCATCCCAGATAAGGCAGGACCTTAACTGTTTCGGAGGTTTCGGACAGCAGGGATACGGATACAATGTTGAGTATCTTTATAAAGAAATTGGAAACATTCTTGGAACAGACAGAGAAAATTCGGTTGTAATTCTTGGGGCTGGTAACCTTGGAAAAGCCATTGCAAATTACACAAACTTTAAAAGAAGAGGGTTTTCTATAAAAGCCATTTTTGATAATAACAAAAACTTAATAGGCACAAAAATAAACTCTATTAAAGTTCTTGATATTAAATCTTTGAAAGACTTTCTTGACACCAACAGTATAGATATTGTTGTTCTTACCATTCCTGCAGCAGGAATTAAAGAAGTTATTGATACTGTTGTTAATTCCAACGTTAAAGGGATATGGAATTTCTCTTATCTTGATTTAAAAGTTCCTGATAATATTGCTATGGTTAATGTTCACTTATCTGACAGTCTTATGACTCTTTCTTATAAAATAAATGAACTGAATAAAGAATAAATTTTCAGTCCTTGTAAAATAATATTTTACAAGGACTGATTTTTTATGAAAATAGCAAAAGATTACTTTGATATTATTTTGGGAAGTACGGTGTTTTCCCTGTCAGTTGCATGGTTTGCCGACCCTATGGAACTTGTTATAGGCGGAATATCGGGCTTGGCAATAATTATCAAATGGCTCTCTAATGATTTAATACCTTTATTTATTACAAACCTTATTCTTAATATACCGTTATTTATTATTTCAATAAAACAAAGAGGCTTTAAGTTTATACTTAAATCTCTTATTTCCGTTATATGGATGAGTATAATATTAGAGGCGGCAGTATATATTAAAAACCCTCTTGATGTGTCAGATGATATTCTTCTTACTTCCCTTCTTACAGGTTTATTCTCAGGCGTTGGCTTAGGGCTTATATTAAGGTCGGGAGCAACATCAGGGGGAACTGATATGATTGCATCTATATTTAAGAAAATAAAGCCTCATTGTGATATATCAAAACTTCTTTTTATTACTGATTTAATTATAATACTTATCGGTATATCAGTATTCGGTGTAACAAAAGGTATATATGGCATAATAGCAATATTTGTGTCCATGCTTACTATAAATTTATTTTTAGACGGAGCACATTTTGGGCGAGGAGTGTTTATTCTTTCTGATAAGTATGAAGAAATATCAAAAGAAATATTTACAAAGTTGGAAAGAGGAAATACAGGAATATCTGCACAGGGAATGTATACAAAGAAAGATAAAAAAATGCTCTTTGCAGTAGTTAACCCAAAGGAAATAGTTAAACTTCAAAACATTGTAAGAAATATTGACAATGAGGCTTTTATGGTTATATTTGATGTAAGACGAACCTTAGGAAAGGGATTTTTCGACTTAAATAAAACCGACTCATTATAAAAAAAGAAGGCTTTATGCCTTCTTTTTTTAATTATAATCTTTTTTCTGCAATTTCTACAAGGATATCTTTTAAGAAGTCAGTTGATAAAACTGCGCCCTTATCCCCTTCTTTTCTGGAACGCACAGCAACCTTTCCTTCTTCCATTTCCTTATCGCCTATAACGAGCATATAAGGAACTTTTTCAAGTTGAGCTTCTCTTATTTTATAACCGATTTTTTCGTTTCTTAAATCAACTTCAACTCTTAAGCCACTGTTTTTGAACATATTGCCGATTTCTTTGGCGTATTCATGATGAGCCTCTGCAATAGGAAGAATTTTAACCTGAGTAGGAGCAAGCCATGTTGGGAATGCACCTGCATATTTTTCTATTAAAAGCGCTAAAGTTCTTTCATAACAGCCGATAGAAGTTCTGTGGATAATATAAGGGTTTTTCTTTGTTCCGTCGCTGTCCACATATTCCATACCGAATTTTTCGGCAAGTAACTGGTCAATCTGTATTGTTATTAAAGTATCTTCCTTACCGTGAACATTCTTAATCTGAATATCAAGTTTAGGGCCATAGAATGCTGCTTCCCCTACCCCTACTTTATACGGAATATCAAGGTGGTTAAGAATTTTTTCCATTATGCCCTGTGCTTCATTCCATTGTTCGCAAGTTCCGATATATTTTTCTTTATTTGATGGGTCCCACTGAGAAAATCTGTATGATACATCTTCATATAGACCTAATGTTTTAAGCATATAAATTGCAAGTTCCAAGCAACCTTTAAATTCTGCTTCCAACTGGTCAGGAGTACACATTAGATGCCCTTCTGAAATAGTAAACTGACGAACTCTTATAAGCCCGTGCATTTCGCCTGAAGATTCATTTCTAAAGAGTGTTGATGTTTCGTTATATCTTAACGGTAAATCTCTGTATGAACGCTGTTTATTAAGATATGCCTGATACTGGAACGGACAAGTCATAGGACGAAGAGCAAAAACTTCCTTATCATCAGGGTCGCCCATTATAAACATTCCGTCCTGATAGTGATCCCAATGGCCTGATAGTTTATATAAATCGCTTTTTGCCATATATGGAGTTTTGGTTAACTGCCATCCTTTTTCCGCTTCTGTATCTTCAACAAATCTCTGCAGAATATGAATTATTTTTGCACCTTTTGGAAGAAGAATAGGAAGCCCCTGACCGATTAAATCAGATGTTGTGAAAAGTTCAAGTTCTCTTCCTAACTTATTATGGTCTCTTTTCTTTGCTTCTTCAAGCTGAGTAAGATGTGCTGCAAGTTCGTCTTTTGTGGCAAACGCAGTACCGTATATTCTCTGAAGCATTTTATTCTTTTCAGAGCCTCTCCAATATGCACCTGTGGCACTTAAAAGTTTATATGCCTTAACTTTACTTGTATATGCAACGTGAGGACCTGCGCAAAGGTCAACAAACTCGCCCTGTTTATAAAAAGATATAACAGCGTCATCAGGTAAATCGTTAATAAGTTCTACCTTATAAGGTTCGTCTTTCATAAGTTCCAACGCTTCTTCTCTTGGTAATTCAAAGCGTTCAATCTTAAGATTTTCTTTTACAATTTTTTTCATTTCGGCTTCAATTTTTTCTAAAACTTCGGTTGTAAACGGAGTTTCGGAATCAAAGTCATAATAAAATCCGTTTTCTACCGCCGGACCTATTGCAAGTTTAACATCCGGAAAAAGTCTTTTAACTGCTTGTGCCAACACATGAGATGCACTATGTCTTAAAATCTGAAGTTCATTTAATTCGCTCATTTTAATTCTCCTTTTATTTGTATTAAAAAACCCCTGAAAAGCCTGTTATGACTTTTCAGGGGTGCATAAAAACGCACGGTTCCACCCTGATTGCGATAAATTTCGCCTCTTAAATTTCCTTTAACGAAAGGTTACGGCAAACATTACTAAGATTTCCTTTCACATTTGCAGCTTCGAAGTGGTGTTCACAAATCTTGTTACAGGAAAACTTCCAGCCACGGTTTTCCTCTCTGGGTATAACACATAGATTGCTACTGTCTTCATCATCGCTATTAAAATTATTTTAACACTAAAATTCATATTCGTCAATAGTTTTTGCTACATTTGGGTTTCTTCATCTGCGCCTAAAACCTGTACATATACGGTTTCGGTAAAATCATTATATTTAACATATACTTCGGTGCTACCCGCATTTTGCGCCTTAATAAGTCCGCTATTATCAACTGATGCGATATTAGAGTCCAAAGATGAATATATAAGATTATCTTTAATTCTCTCAACGCTTTCTTCAAACTCAATTTGTTTTTCTTCGCCAACATTAAGTGTCAGGTTTTTGTTTGAAACACTAACCCCTACTGTAACATTGATTATGGTAATATCAAAAGAATGGGTATATTTTTTTGACGAAAGGGTTACACTGCACTTACCTGAAGATTTTGCAAGATACTCGCCATCTTCTGTAACTAAGAGCACATTTTCATCAGAAGATGTAAATTTAACTTTCTCGGAAGCATTCTCAGGGGTAACCTCTATTTCAAACTTACCACTGTCGTTTATCTTAAGTTCACTTATGTTTTTAGTAATAACAACTGAATCAATTAAAATATCCTTTGCCTTTTTTTCTTTTGGTTTGCCAAAAATTAAATTAAACGATACTATTAAAAGTATCAGGGCAACTACCAAGGCAATAATTCTTTTAAATAAGCGTTGCTTTTTTATCTTTTTCTTTTTTAACCTTGCACCTAAAGTTAGAGAATCTCCTGCTTTAATAAGCATTAAAGTACCTTCCTCGTGGTTTCCGTTGCTTCTTATTTCCTTCATAAGTTTCTGTACTGCAGCATATGAAGAATCAGAACTGTTTATTATTCTTATAATATCTTCTGTATCAATAAAATTTAAAAATCCGTTTGTACAGATAAAGAAGACATCTTCTCCTTTAACTTCAACAGGCTTTGATATATGAAGTTTTGCAGAAGTTTCTTCATATATATTACCAAGACTTGCAACAGAGTTACCATCTCTTAAATCATCGGTAGAAAGTTTTATAAGTTCCTTATCTCTTAACATAAAGGCGCTGGTGTTTCCTATATTATAAACTGTAGCAACATCATTTTTAAATGCCATAGCACAAAATGTTGAGCCTAATTTTATAAACCCTTCTTTTTTTGAATATTCTTTCATTTTTTCGTTTGCTTCAGTTATTATATTAGCGATATTCTTCTCATCATTTCTTGCCTGAAGCATTTTTATTTTATCGTGGTATTTTTTGACTGTTTGCGCTGTAATTAAAGAGGCTTCTCTTGCGTAAGTTTCATCCCCCAACCCATCAAAAACACCAAATATAAATTCTGAGCCTGACGGATTATTACGGTATAGAATTTTTTCATCATTATCATATGAATATACATACATTCCGTTTAAATAAAAATTATTTGTATGAAATTCAGACATTTTATCTCTGTCTGAGCATACTGCTGCAGAATAATTTATGATATCCACTTCTATACCTCCCTTTTTTATCGGGCATAAAAACCCATAGTAGATAATTTGTCTTATTATATCATTTAAATAATATTTTTGTCAAATAAAAAACAAGTGATTTAAACTTTACTTTTCTAAAAATTTGTGCTAAACTCATTTTAAAAAAAGGGGTGGTAAAAATAGGAAATCTAACAATTAAAAAAAGAAGGCCTGAACTTTCCTTTCTTAATACGCTTTTCTGCCTTCTTGTAATTTTTATTCATATTATTTCGTATATGGTTTATTCATTCCCTGTAAATACTTTTAAGTATAACGCCCTTATTTTTTCGTGGAAGGGTTTAACCTTTGTAGTTCAGGGGTTTATTATGCTTTCTGCCTGTAAATTCTTTCTTACCAAAAAAGATGAGGTGCCTTATTTTAAGTATATAAAAATAAGATTAAAAAGCGTGGCTATACCGTATGTTTTTGCGTTTATAGTTTACTATATTGTTTTTATGTTAAGATACGATTACAAGTTAGATTTTTGGTTTATATTTAAAAATTTCATAAGCGGAAATCTTGTGTATCATCTTTATTTTATACCTTTAATACTGCAGTTTGATTTACTTACTCCCCTGTGGAAAAAAATTATTGATAAAGTTTGTCCAGTTGCAGCAATTCCTTTCTTTATAGTTTTAACTATGCTTTGTCAGGACTATTTGCCATATATTATAAACAAGTGTTTTCCTGACTTTACATTTTTATATAACGACAGAATTGTTACTACTTATTTATCCTTTTACATTATAGGAGGATATATAGGAAAAAACTATGACAAATTTTTAAACTTATTAGTAAAACATAAAACTAAAGTATTTATTATTTATCTTTTTATAACTTTGGTATTTTCATATTTTACATATGTAAATTACAACTATATATATACAGTTTCTTTTTATAATAATATTCATTCTTTATATGTGATATCTGCTTTAATTATATTGTTTCTTATTGCTTTTAAAATCGCGCCTTTTGTTATGGATAAATTTAAGATTTTAAAAGATATAGATAAGGCAAGTTTTTATATATACTTATGGCATGTGCTTACATTATACGGGGCAAATTATATTTTGGAAAAATTCGGTATAATTTCAGACTTTTTATCTTTTTTTATAAGAATAATAATTGTTTATCCTGTAACTATTTTCTTATGTATTTTATATTTTAAAAAAATTAAAAGCAAGTAATCTATCTTTTAGATTACTTGCTTTTTAAATTTAGTTTGGAATAATAGTATTTACAATATCTGAAATATTATTTAGTTTATTATCCTGAACATATCCTTCTAAACCTGAAATAATATTTGGTGCAGTAAATGGGTCAACAAAATTGGCTGTACCCACAGATATTATATCTGCTCCTGCAATCATAAACTCAACTGCGTCTTCCCAGTTTGAAATTCCACCCATACCGATTATAGGAAGTTTAACTGCATTTCTTACCTGCCACACCATTCTTACAGCCACAGGCTTAACGCAAGGACCGGATAGCCCTCCCATATTATTAAATAAAACAGGGCGTTTTGTATTTATATCAATTCTCATTCCCAAAAGTGTGTTAATTAAAGAAAGAGCATCTGCGCCACCTGATTCAGCAGATTTAGCAATTTCTGTTATATCGGTTACATTAGGTGTAAGTTTTACAATAAGAGGTTTTTTACAATGCTTTTTAACCTCGCTTGTTATTTCTTCAACCATTTTAGGATCTGTTCCGAAATTAAGACCGCCTTTTTTAACATTAGGACAAGAAATATTCATCTCTATCATATCAACTTGTGAATCGGATAATATTTCTACCATTTCGCAGTATTCTTCAACGGTGTTGCCTGAAATGTTGGCTATAAGGTTTGTGTCAAACTTTCTTATAAACGGAAGCATATTGTTAACAAATGTTTTTACCCCGGGGTTCTGAAGACCGACACTATTTAAAATTCCCATTGGTGTTTCTGCTATTCTTTTTGGAGGGTTGCCCTGTCTTGGCTTTAGGGTAAGCCCTTTTAAAGACATACCTCCAAGGCAGGAAACATCATAATATTTATTATATTCTGTTCCAAACCCGAATGTTCCCGAACTTGTTATAACGGGGTTTTTAAATTCTATTCCACAAATTGAAGTTTTTAATTTACTCATAATATCACCTCATTTATGTTGAATACAGGGCCATGAGAACATACATGGGCATAAGTATACCCTTCTTCCAACTCACTATCAACCACTGGTGTTGCACAGCATAGACAAGCGCCTATTCCGCAACCCATTCTTTCTTCTAAAGACACTTCGGTAAAAATATTGTATTTTTCGCCTATTACTTTAACTGCCTTTAGCATAGGCATTGGGCCACACGCAAAGATAGCATCAATTTCTTTTTCTTTAATAAGTTCTTCTAAAACTTCTGTAACAAGACCTTTTCTTACATAACTTCCGTCATCAGTTGTAATATACACTTCTTTACATACGCTTCTAAATTCTTCTTCCAAGGTTACAAAATCTTTATTTCGAAAACCTAAAATAGCGTCTGCTTTAACCATTTTTGCTGTTTGCAAAAGAGGGTAAATTCCTATTCCCCCTCCTATAACAACAGGGTTTTTATATTCCTTATCAACTGAAAAACCGTTACCCAAAGGACCTAACACACTAAGAGTATTTCCCACCGAGAATTTAGAGAGAGCCAATGTTCCCTTTCCTCTTACCTGAAAAATAAACTTAAGTGTATTATTCTTTATCTCACAGATAGATATTGGTCTTCTTAAATATACCGAATTATCACATTTTACATGAATAAACTGACCTGCTTTGGCAGTGCCTAATTTATTATCTGCATCAATGATAAATTCGAAAATATCTTTTGCTATTTCTCTTTTACTTAGAATTTCTGAATTTATAACTTCACTAATAGCCATATACTTTCACCTTAAATAGTTGTTATATCAATAATTGACGGATCAGATTTCTTTTTCTTTTTATCAAGAAGAATTTTTCCTACTGCTTTTGCAGTATCTAAAGATGTGAAACACGGAATACCATGTTCAACTGCAAGTCTTCTGATTTTAAAACCGTCTGTTTCTGCTTTACGGCCTCTTGTCGGAGTATTTATAATAATGTCAAAACCGTTTTTATTCATAATGTCTATAACATTATTATCTCCGTCTGCAATCTTTTTAACCACACTTGCTGCAACAAAGTGATTATTAAGTACATTCGCAGTACCAGATGTTGCATATATATCAAAGCCCAATAAATCATATAAGGATGCTATATCTATAACTTCCTGTTTGTCAGTGTCTTTTACAGATATAAATATTTTACCCTTATCCTTAATGTTTATGCCTGATGCAATAATTCCTTTATAAAGCGCTTCGTCAAAGTCTTTTGCTATACCTAAAACTTCGCCTGTTGATTTCATTTCAGGGCCTAATGTTGCATCCACACCGTGTAATTTTTCAAATGAGAATACAGGAACTTTTACGCAAGAATATTCGCTTTCTTTATAAATACCTGTGCCATATCCTAAGTCTTTTAACGGTGTGCCTAAAATTACTTTTGTTGCAAGGTCAACCATAGGCACGGTTGTTACTTTGCTTATATAAGGAACTGTTCTTGATGAACGAGGATTAACTTCTATAATATAAACCTCTTCGTTATATATAACAAACTGAATATTAACAAGACCTTTAACATTAAGTTCCATTGCCAGACTCTTTGTATAGTTATATATAATTTCTTTCAGCCTTGGAGAAATTGTTTTTGCAGGATATACTGAAATACTGTCCCCTGAGTGAACACCTGCTCTTTCAACATGCTCCATAATACCAGGAATTAAAATATCCACTCCGTCACATATTGCGTCAACTTCAACTTCTTTACCAAGAAGATATTTGTCAATTAAAATAGGATGCTCTTTTAATTCTGACTGAGATGTGATAATCTTCATAAATTCTTTTATATCATTATCACTATATGCAATTTCCATTCCCTGTCCGCCAAGAACATATGAAGGACGAACAAGTACAGGATAGCCAAGTTCGTTTGCAACTTTTATGGCTTCCTCTTCGGTAAATACTGTATCACCCTGAGGGCGTTTAATATTTAATTTTTCTAAAATTGCATCAAATTTTTCTCTGTCTTCTGCTGCATCTATATCTTCAAGTTTTGTTCCTAAAATTTCAACACCAAGTTCAGTAAGTGCTTTTGTTAATTTAATCGCAGTCTGACCGCCAAACTGAACGATAGCACCGTCAGGTTTTTCAGTGTTTACAAGATGCTTCATATCCTCTTTTGTCAAAGGTTCAAAATATAATTTATCTGCAGTGTCAAAATCGGTACTTACAGTTTCAGGGTTATTATTTGCAATTATTGTTTCATATCCTTCTTCTTTTAATGCCCATACACAGTGAACGGAACAATAGTCAAATTCAATACCCTGACCTATTCTTATAGGGCCTGAACCCAATACAAGAATTTTCTTTTTATCTGTTCTTACACTTTCATTGTATTCATCATAAGTAGAATAGAAATACGGAGTTTCTGCTTCAAATTCTCCTGCGCATGTATCAACTGTTTTATATACTGCGCCTTTTTCAAATTTAAGTTCTTTGCCTGCAAGTTTTTCGATTATTTCATCTAAAAAGCCCATTTTCTTTGCGGCAATATATGTTTCTTCGTCTAAGTTTTCCTTGATTTTTTCTTCCATATCAATAATGTTTTTAAACTTCTTTAAGAAGAAGATATCCATTTTGATTTTTTCTGAAATTTCATCAATGGTAACTATATGACGCCTTAAACCTTCACAGATTGCAAAAATTCTTTCATAGTCCATAGTAAAGATTTTTGCTCTTATTTCTTCGTCTGAAAGTTCATCAAACGCTTCAAGCCATAGATGTTTTGTTCCAATTTCAAGTGATCTTACTGCTTTTAGAAGAGCACTTTCTAAGTTATTTGAAATAGACATTACTTCCCCTGTTGCTTTCATTTGTGTTCCAAGTGCTTTCTGCGCATTTACAAATTTATCAAACGGGAAACGAGGGAATTTTATAACACAGTAGTCAACAGTAGGCTCAAAACAAGCATATGTTTTTTTAGTAACTGCGTTTACAATTTCATCTAATGTATAACCTATTGCAATTTTGGATGTTACCTTTGCGATAGGGAAACCTGTCGCTTTTGATGCTAATGCTGAAGAACGGCTTACACGAGGGTTAACTTCAATTACTGCATATTCAAAACTTTCAGGATGAAGTGCAAACTGAACGTTACATCCACCTTCAATTTCCAATGCTGATATAATATTAAGTGCTGCGCTTCTTAGCATCTGATATTCTTTGTTTGCCAATGTAAGTGCAGGGGCAACAACTACACTATCCCCTGTATGAACGCCGACAGGGTCGATATTTTCCATGCTGCACACTGTAATAGCGTTATCTTTAGCATCTCTTAATACTTCAAATTCTACTTCTTTCCAACCTGAGATACATTTTTCAATTAAAACCTGAGTAACACGGCTTAGTCTTAAACCGTTGGTTGTTATTTCTCTTAATTCTTCTTCGGTATATGCAATACCTCCGCCTGTTCCCCCTAATGTATATGCAGGACGAACGATTACAGGAAGACCGATAGATTTTGCAAAGTCCATAGCATCTTCCAAAGTATTAACAACCTTAGATGCGATACAAGGCTGGTTTATACTTTCCATAGTATCTTTAAACGCCTGTCTGTCTTCTGCTTTTTTAATAGAGGAAACACTTGTTCCAAGCAGGGTTATTCCATGCTCGTCAAAGAAACCTTCCTCTGCAAGTTCCATTGCAAGGTTAAGACCTGTCTGACCTCCTAATGCAGGAAGCACACTGTCAGGCTTTTCTTTTAAAATTATTCTTTTAACTGTTTCAACATTAAGAGGCTCGATATACACATGGTCAGCAATATTTGAATCGGTCATAATTGTTGCAGGGTTAGAGTTTATTAAAACAACTTCAAGCCCTTCTTCTTTTAAAGAACGGCAAGCCTGTGTTCCCGCATAGTCAAATTCTGCTGCCTGACCGATAACAATCGGACCTGAGCCTATAACTAAAACCTTTTTTATACTATCCTTTTTAGGCATTTATTTTTCCTCCCATTAAATTAACAAAATCATCATACAAATATGAAGTATCACAAGTTTCATTAGATGTTTCCGGATGAAACTGAACTGAAAAGGCAGGATAATTTTTATAAATAATGCCTTCTATTGTATCATCGTTTATATTTATATGAGAAACTATCATACTTTCTTCATTAATTTTAGAAACGGTATAACCGTGATTCTGACTTGTTATATGAGTTTTACCTGTTGACAGGTTTTTAACCGGTTGGCTTGAACCTCTGTGCCCATACTTTAACTTTTCTATATCTGCACCTAAGGCAATAGCCATTAACTGATGCCCAAGTTCAATTCCAAAAATCGGAACTTTAAGTTCAAAAAGTTTTTTAATTTCTTTTGTAGTTTCTTCTAACTCACATGGGTTACCAGGCCCGTCAGATAATACTACACCGTCAACCCCAAGATTTACTATGTCTTCTGCCTTAAAATCAAAAGGCAGAATTTTTATATTTAAGTTTCTTCTTTTTAAACTTTCTAAAACGCTGTTTGTAACACCAAAATCTATAACTGCAACTTCACCTGAAGGCTTTTCAACTTCTATTTCTTTAATTTCTTTTACTGAAACTTCTTTTACTGCGTTTTTTATTTCATAGGCGTTTACAACTTCAAGTTCTTTTTCCTTATCCAGAACATCTCCTATGATAATTTTGCCATTCATAGTTCCGTTATCCCTTAAATGTCTTGTTAAGGCTCTTGTATCAATATCATAAAGAGCAACGATATTATTTTCCTTTAAATAATCGTCCAATGTGCCTTCACATCTGAAATTATTAGGAAAATCGCAGATGTCTCTTGTAATTATCCCTGACACATACGCTCCGTCTCTTGATACATCTTCTTTATTTACTCCGTAATTTCCTATAAGAGGGAATGTTAAAACCACTAACTGTCCTTTATATGCAGGAGTTGTAATAAGTTCCTGATAGCCTACCATAGAGGTACAGAAAACAACTTCGCCAATAGTATTTTCTGTTTTTCCTTTAACCTTACCGTTAAATATTGTTCCGTCGGCAAGTAATAATGATGCTTTCACTATACAATCAATCCTTTCTTTATTCTGCCATTATTTAATAAAAGAAATTTCATCTCTCATTCTAATTGCTTCTTCTCTTGCTGCCTTTGCATATTCTTCTTCGGTATAGTTTCCTTTTTTATATGCACACATAATTCCTCTTGAAGAATTTATTATTGCGCCAAGTCCTTTCTCGTCAAATGCATATTTAATGTCATCTGCTCCCCCACCTTGCGCACCGTAACCAGGTACTAAGAAAAAGGTATTAGGATTTGACTTTCTTATTTCTTTTAACTGTTCAGGATATGTTGCGCCTACTACTGCGCCGACTTTAGAGTAACCATACTCTCCTACCCAATCTTTACCCCACATATCAACAAGTTCTGCCATTTTTTCGTAGATTTTTTTACCGTCTTTAAGTTCTAAGTCCTGAAGTTCTCCGCTTGATTTATTGGATGTTTTAACAAGGACAAATATAGTTTTACCTAAGTCAAAAGTATTTACAAACGGAGATATACCGTCAGTTCCTAAATACCCGTTAACTGTCAGCGAATCTGCACCAAACGCAGGTACTTTTAAATCATCTGAAATTTTTGTTTTGCCTAAGTACGCAGTTGCATATGCTTCACTTGTTGCACCTATATCGTTTCTTTTACCGTCTAAGATAACATATAAGCCTTTTTTACTTGCATAGTCTATTGTTTCTTTTAAAACTTCTTCGCCATACACTCCGTACATTTCATAGTACGCACTCTGGGGTTTTACGGCAGGAACGATATCGCATAAAGCATCAATAAGTCCTTTATTGAATTCTAAAATTGCATAGGCTGCACCTTTTAGTGTTTCTCCGTATTCTTTGTAATATTTGTCAAGTATAAATTTTGGCACATAATCAATTTTAGGATCAAGACCTGCTACTGTTGGGTTTTTCTTTTCTATAATTTTCTTTATAAGTAAATCCATTTATTTTTCCTCCAAAACATCTTTACCGTTAACAAAAACATTCTCTATCTTACTTTCAAACTTAAAGCCTATATAAGGTGAGTTTTTACTCTTTGAAACAATATCTTCTTCCTTATACTCATATTCTTTATCAACTGATGCAATAACCAAATCTGCATCTTCTCCCTCTTTAATTTCTCCACCGCTTAGTTTTAAGAATTTATTAGGGTTATAACTCATAAGTTTAATAATCTCGGAAAGCGAAAATCCTGCGCCTTTATGAAGATATTTATAGGCAACGCTAAACGCAGTTTCAAAACCTATAATTCCGTTTAAGGCTTTATCAAACTCACAGTTTTTTTCGTCTATATGATGAGGTGCATGGTCTGTACCTATCATATCTATTGTTCCGTCTTTTAATCCTTCTATTATAGCACAAACATCCTCGTCTTCTCTTAAAGGAGGATTCATTTTTGCGTTTGTATTAAACCCTTCACACATTTTATCAGTTAGTGAGAAGTAGTGCGGACAGGTATCACAGGTTACTTTTACTCCCTGCTTTTTAAAATCTCTTATTATTTCAACTGCTCCCTTTGTGCTTACATGGGTTATATGCACAGGGGTATCGGTATTTTTCGCAATTATAATATCCCTTGCAGTCATTGCTTCTTCTGCTGCTTTGTTTGTGCCTCTTAGTCCAAGGTAGGTAGACATAAACCCTTCGTTCATACATCCACCGTCTACAAGACTTAAGTCTTCTGCGTGGGATATAACGGGTAGGCCTAACATATTTGCATAGATAAGCGCTTTTTTCATAAGCGATGCATCCGAAACAGGTTTTCCATCGTCTGTTACTGCAATTATCCCTGACTTTTGCATTTCTCCCATTTCGGCTAATTCTTCGCCTTTTAGACCTTTGGATATAGCACCTGACTGATAAACTTTAATACACGCTTTTTCTTCTATTTTTTTATAGATATAGTCAATTACTGTTTTATTATCTGCGACAGGGCTTGTATTAGGCATTGCAAGAACTGCAGTAAAACCACCTTTTGCAGCGCTTTTAGCACCTGTTTCTATATCTTCTTTATATTCAAAGCCAGGGTCTCTTAAATGGCAATGGATATCACAAAGGCCTGGAAATGCAATTTTGCCAACTCCATCTATTACCTTTTCACATCCGTTATCTGAAAGACCCTTACCGATTTTTTCAATTTTACCGTTATCATTATTTATGATAATATCTAAGATTTCTTCACTGTTAAAATTTATTAAGTTAATATTTTTTATAATTGTTTTCATTTTTCTTCACCCATTCCTTTTCTGGTAAGCAGATATAATATTGCCATTCTTATTGCTACACCGTTTGTAACCTGCTCGTCAATAGCTGAACGCTCATGAGCGTATATTCCGGATGTTATTTCCACACCTCTGTTAACAGGTCCAGGATGAAGTATAATTGCATCTTTCTTTGCAAGTTTAATTCTTTCTTCGTTAATTCCGAAAATGTTTGAATATTCGTTAATTGTAGGGAACAAACCTTTCTTCTGTCTTTCAAGTTGAATTCTTAGTCCCATAACAACATCTGCATCTTTAATTGCTTTTTCCACATCGCAGAATGTTTTTACATTTAATTTTTCTATTTCCTTTGGCATTAATGTTGATGGTGCACAAAGTGTAACCTCTGCGCCAAGTTTATTAAGTAAATATATATTACTTCTTGCCACTCGGCTGTGAAGAACATCGCCGACTATGGCAACTTTCAAACCTTCAATTTTACCTTTTTTCTCTATCATTGTATAAGCATCAAGAAGAGCCTGTGTAGGATGCTCGTTCATACCGTCTCCTGCGTTTATAACAGATGCATTCACATTCTGTGCCACAAGATGAGGCGCTCCTGCAGACTGATGTCTTATAATAAGGGCATCTGTACCCATCATATTTATTGTACGGGCTGTATCGATAAGCGATTCCCCTTTTGCAACAGATGATGATGCTACTGCAACATTGGCTGCATTGGCACTTAAGTATTTAGATGCAAGTTCAAAGGATAATCTCGTTCTTGTACTGTTTTCATAAAACAGAGTGATTACTGTTTTCCCCTGAAGATGAGGAGTTTTTTTACTGTTTTTAGTAATAATCTCCTTCATTATAGACGCAGTTTTTAATATTTCGTTTATCTGGTCTGCGTTTAACTCTTTTATCCCAAGTAAATCCTTTGGAAACTTCATTTAACTTATGCCCCTTTCAAGTTTTATTAAACGGGACTGCTTTTTATAACAGCCCCGTTTAAAATTTATTTATTCTTTATCAAATACATAGTCATTGCCAGGTAATACGATATTTAAAATAATACCTAAAATTGACGCAACTGCAAGTGCAGATAATGAAATTGTAACTGCACCGATTGTAAATGTTGCAACTGAACCAAGACCTAACGCAGACACTAAAATAATAGCAGCAATAATTAGGTTTCTGCTCTTTGTAAAATCAACTTTGTTTTCAACAATATTTCTAACCCCTACTGCAGAAATCATACCGTAAAGGATAAATGATATACCACCAATAACAGCAGTTGGAATAAGTGATACCAATGCTGCAAATTTAGGAGAGAATGATAAAATTACAGCAATTACAGCAGCAATTCTTATTACTTTAGGGTCATATACTTTAGAAAGCGCAAGAACCCCTGTGTTTTCTCCATATGTTGTATTGGCAGGACCACCAAATAAAGCGGATAAAGATGTAGCAAGACCGTCTCCCATAAGTGTTCTGTGAAGACCAGGTTTTGCAATAAAGTTTTTACCTACTGTTGAAGATATAGCAGATATATCGCCTATATGTTCCATCATTGTAGCAAGGGAAATAGGGATAATTGCTATAATTGAACTTATAATTAAAGAACTGTTAGACCAGTCAACCCCTCCGAAAACTGTGCCGTTCCATTTAACAGGGAAACCTATCCAGTCGGCTTCCATAAAGTTTTTAAGAGCACCGTTATCAAAAAGGATAAGAGCAGGGTTACCTGCAAGTGCTATATATGAGCCACCGTTAACTTCTATTGTCTGCCCCCAGATAAGAGCTAAAACTGATGCTATAAGGCATGAGCCTAAAACACCTAAAAGAATAGGAACAATTTTAGCCATTCCTTTACCCCAGATGTTAAATATAACAATAATAGCCAATGCAATAACTGCGATAAGCCAGTTTGAATTACAGTTATTAACTGCGCTTCCTGCAAGTCCAAGACCTATTGAAATGATAATAGGACCTGTAACAACAGGCGGGAAGAATTTCATAACTTTATTGATGCCTACAAGTTTAATAAGCCCTGCAAGAACAAGGTATACAAGACCTGCACATGCAACACCGATACAAGCGTATGGTAAAAGTTGCGCATTTGTCATACCTTCAACGCCTGACAGTGGTGCAATAGCACCATATCCACCAAGAAAAGCAAATGAAGAGCCTAAGAAAGCAGGAACTTCACCTTTTGAAATAAAGTGGAAAAGTAGTGTTCCAAGACCTGCCATAAGAAGTGTTGTTGCAACATCAAGGCCTGTTAGAAGAGGAACTAAAACAGTTGCTCCGAACATAGCAAACATATGCTGAAAACCTAACACCAATGTTTTTGCAAGTCCAAGTTCTCTGACATCATAGATGCCGTCTTTTAAATTGTTTGACATGAAAAAACCCCTTTTCTTTTTTTATTTTATTTTTTACTGCTCAAGTGTAACCGAATCTTCCCCGTCATACTCTTTCGTATGAACATGGACAACTTCCTTTTTGGAAGTAGGCAGATTCTTACCTACATAGTCTGCGTGGATAGGCAGTTCTCTATGCCCTCTGTCAATAAGAACTGCAAGTTGAATTGACTTCGGTCTGCCCAGGTCCATAACAGCATCTATTGCCGCTCTTGTGGTTCTTCCTGTATATAAAACATCATCTATAAGAATAATCTTTTTATCAAATATAGAAAAAGGAATATCAGTACCGTTTAAGATGGGATGCTCGTCCAACACGCTTAAATCATCACGGTAAAAAGTGATATCAAGAATTCCTAAATCGATATCCACGCCCTCGTTTTCCTTAATACGCTCTTTAATCATTTTAGCAAGGGAAACGCCTCTTCTTTGGATACCTATAAGGCATATATCCGAACACCCTTTGTTTTTTTCAATTATTTCATAAGAAATTCTTGTTGCAGCCCTTTTAATACCAGCTTCATCCAAAATAAGTTTTTCCATATTAATCCTCCGTTAAAAAAATACCGTTTATCTGCTGATAAACGGTATTATAAAATCGTAGAAAGATAGTATTATAACCATATTATAATATCGCCTTATCAGCCTCTCGGGACTAATTTAAAGGTCTTAAATCTATGTGTGGGATTTATCCCTCGAACACTGTAATAATTATACTACTTTTATTTTAACTTGTCTATACTTTTTTCGATAATTTATCTAAAATTTCCAAAAAATATTCGGGAAGTTCTGTTTCAAATGTCATAGGCTCTTTTGTAACAGGATGGGTAAAGCCTATTTTAAAAGCGTGGAGCATCTGCCCGTCTAAATTAAACTTTTGCTTTTTAGGGCCATACACCATATCTCCAAGAATTGGTTTGCCTATATAAGACATATGAACTCTTATCTGATGAGTTCTTCCCGTTTCCAATCTACAATGAAGAAGTGTGTATCCGTTATACCTTTCTTTTACTGTATAATGGGTTATTGCTTCTTTGGAATTTTTATAGGTTACTGCCATTTTCTTTCTGTCTTTTTCACTTCTGCCTATCGGGGCATTAACCGTTCCATCTTCTTTAACTTCGCCTATCACAAGGGCAAGATATTCTCTTTTTGCAGAATGCTGCTTGATTTGTTCGGCTAACGAAAGATGCGCACGGTTAGTCTTTGCAACAAGCAAAAGACCACTTGTGTCTTTATCTATTCTGTGAACAATTCCAGGGCGAATTACACCGTTAATCTCGGACAAAGAGTCTTTGCAATAGCCCAAAAGCGCATTAACCAATGTGCCTTCATAATTTCCTGCCGCAGGATGAACAACCATTCCTTTTGGTTTATTGATAACCAAAATATCGTCATCTTCATAAACAATTTCAAGAGGTATTTCTTCTGCTTTTACATCAAGCATTACAGGGTCTGGAACTGTAAGGGTTATCTCATCATTAAGTTTTGGCTTATAGTTTGATTTTACTTTTTTACCGTTAACAGACACCATTTCCTTATCAATAAGATTTGCTATATTATTTCTTGTGAAAGTTTCCAGTTTTTCACAAAGATATTTATCAATTCTTATATTATCGTTTTTGGTTACCGTTATTTTAATTTCTTCCAAATTACTTCTCCTCCTTGCGACCATCCACAAACAGAATGTAATAAGACAAAAGAATAACACCGATAACTATAAAGCAGTCGGCAACATTAAAGATCGGAAAATTGATAAAGTCAAATTTTATAAAATCGGTAACGAGTCCGACACTCACTCTATCAATAAGGTTTCCTATTCCCCCGCCTATTATAAAAGACACGGATGTTAAAAGAAGTTTGTTGGTTGCTTTAATATAAATAAGATAGCCTATTAAAGCACATATAACAACCAGAGTGATACTTACAAGCAACCATCTTTGCCCATTTAATATCCCCCATGCTCCTCCGCCATTTCCTCCATTATGCTGAAAGGATAATACTCCCTCTATTACGGTAATGGTTTTATTTAAAATAACAGTATTGGCAAGATGTTTTGTGTATATATCCAATGCTATTATGAGCATAGTAATCAAAATATAAATCCACATTTTTATCTCCGTTTTTTAAAAAAGGACTGTTAACAGTCCTTTCTTAATTATTCATTATAATTATAAAAGTGCATCTGCACATCTTGAACAAAGTGTAGGATGGTCTTTATTTTCTCCAACAGAAGTTTTAATCATCCAGCATCTTTCACATTTTTCGCCTTCTGCCTGGCTTACTTTGACTTTAAGGCCTAAAACATCTTCACAGTCTATGGCATCTTCTGCTTCACCAAGTGCCTTGATTTTAACATCAGATACAATAAATACTGTTTCCAAATCTTTTTCTATGCTCTTTATAAAGTCTAAAAGTTCACCGTCTGCATATAAAGTAACTGATGCACCAAGAGAATGACCTATAACTTTATTTGTTCTTGCAATTTCAAGACCTTTTGATACTGCGTCTTTTAATTTTGAAATTCTTTCCCATTTTTCTAAAAGAGAAACATCGTTTAATTCTTCTTTAAATGATGGCATATCGTTAAAGATTACACTGTAAGAATCGTCTTTTGATGTGTGAGGCATATTAGCCCAGATTTCTTCTGTTGTAAATGCAAGTACAGGAGCAAGAAGTTTTACAAGTGAATCAAGCACCATATACATAGCAGTTTGTGCACTTCTTCTTGCAAAAGAATCTTTCTTTTCAGTATATAATCTGTCTTTGATAATATCAAGATAGAAGTTTGACATATCTACAACACAGAAGTTATGAATTGTGTGATATAAAATATGGTATTCATAATCTTCGTATGCTTTTAGCGCTTTTTGTGTAACAGAGTTTAATTTTGCTATGGCATATCTGTCAATTTCAAGCATATCCTTAAATTCTACCAAATCGGTTTCAGGATTAAAATCATGAATATTACCTAAGATATATCTTGCTGTATTTCTTATTTTTCTGTATATTTCAGAAATCTGTTTTAAAATATCGTAAGAAATTCTTATATCTGCTTTATAGTCAGAAGAGGTTACCCATAGCCTTAAAATATCTGCACCCATTTTTTCACAGATATCTTTAATAGGGTCGATACCGTTGCCTAAAGATTTAGACATTTTCTTGCCTTCTCCGTCAACTACCATACCATGAGTAAGTACTGTTTTATACGGTGCAACGCCTTTTGTTGCAACGGAAGTTAAAAGTGAAGACTGGAACCAGCCTCTGTACTGGTCGTTACCTTCAAGATACATATCAGAAACTTCTACGCCTTCTCTTTCTTCTATAACAGAAGCGTGAGATGAACCTGAATCAAACCAAACGTCCATTATATCAGTTTCTTTTCTGAATTTATCACATCCGCATTCGCATTTAACACCTAAGTCGGCTAAGAATTTATCCTGATCAAGTGTATACCATGCGTTAGAACCTTCTTTGCCGAAAAGTTCTTTTATTGCATCAATAGTTTTTTCATTGATAATCGGTTTATTACATTCTTCGCAGTAGAAAATAGGAATAGGCACACCCCATGTTCTCTGACGGGAGATACACCAGTCTGCTCTGTCTTTAACCATTCCTGCAATTCTTTCTTCTCCCCATTGAGGAACCCATTTAACTTTTTTTATTGCTTCAATGGCTTTATCTTTAAACGCATCAATTGATGCAAACCATTGTTCAGTTGCTCTGAATATTATAGGGTTTTTACATCTCCAGCAGTGAGGGTACTGGTGAGCAATTTTAACACTCTTTAAAAGATGACCTGTTTCATCTAATTTTATTGCAATTTTCTTGTTTGCTTCTTCATATTTAAGGCCTGCAAATTCTCCTGCTTCGTCGGTCATACAGCCTTTATCGTCTGCTGAAACTATAATAGGAAGTTCTTTATAATTCTGGCAAACCAAAAAGTCATCCATACCAAAGCCAGGAGCAGTATGAACGCATCCTGTACCTGCTTCTAATGTAACATGGTCTCCGTTTATTATAAGAGATTTTCTGTCAAGGAACGGATGTTTACACCATATTCCTTCCAAATCTTTTCCTTTTATAACCTTTAATTCTTCGTAATTTTCAATACCGATAGTTGCAAAAACAGACTGAGCCATTTCTTTGGCAACAATTAAATTGCCTTTTTCTGTTTTATATACACCGTAATCAAAATCAGCATTAAGACATATAGCAACGTTGCCAGGAAGAGTCCATGTAGTAGTTGTCCAGATAACAAAATATGCGTTATCAATGCCTGATAAAATATTATTTACATCATCGCATACTTCAAACTTTACATAAATTGAGTATGTTTTATCTTCCTGATATTCAATTTCTGCTTCGGCTAAAGCAGTCTGACAGTCAGGACACCAGTAAACAGGTTTTAAACCTTTATATATAATATCTTTTTTTGCAATTTCGCCGAATAATTCAATCTGTCTTGCTTCAAATTCAGGCTGATATGTGATATACGGATTTTCAAAATCTCCGATTACACCAAGGCGTTTGAACTGTTCAATATGGTTCTTTATATAACCTTCTGCGAAATCTTTACACACTTCTCTGAATTTAACAGGCCCTGCTTCAAAACGGTTAACACCCATTTTTTTAATTGCCTGAGTTTCAATAGGAAGACCGTGAGTATCCCAGCCAGGAATATACGGTGTTTTATAACCTGTCATCGCTTTATGTTTAATAACAATATCCTTTAAGATTTTGTTAAGCGCATGTCCTGTATGGATATCCCCGTTTGCAAACGGAGGTCCGTCGTGAAGAATAAATAAAGGTTTACCTTCGTTTTTTTCCATTAACTTATTATAAAGGTCCTTTTTATTCATTTCTTCCAAGAATTCAGGTTCTCTTACAGGCAGGTTACCACGCATAGGGAACTCGGTTTCAGGAAGATTCAAAGTAGTTGAGTAATCTTTTTCCATTTTATTTTCTGTCCTTTCGGTCTAAATTTCGTTAATTATTTTAAGTTGCTCTTCAACTGTATTTTTAATTTTTATTTTATAGATATCATATTCCTGCGCCAATACTTCTTTACGGTTTATAATATCGCTTACTTCTTTTTTTGCATTTATTATTATATCGGCTGCTTTATTTTCTGCTTCTTTAATAATGGTTTCGGCTTTTAATTTAGCAGTTGTTTCAAGTTCTGTTGCAACATTCTGCGCAGTCATAATAGTACTCTGAAGTGCCGCTTCCATAGATTTATATTCTTTTATTGCATCGCGAAGCATATTTATTTTATCATTAAGCGCGATATTTTCTTTATATAAAGCATCATATTCACTTTCTATAATGCCTAAAAATTCGTCTACCTCGTTTTTATTGTATCCAAATGCACTTTTTGAAAATTCCTTATTCTGTATTTCAACAGGTGTAATCATAAATATATCCCCCTTACAGATATTTTTTGATACTTACTATGATCTTGCCTTTTTTACTTTGCCCTTTTTCTCCTAAGAACAATACTTTTCCCTTGCCTTTTAAGGTTATTTTATCATTCTCTTTAACCTTATAATCGTTTGCAGTAACAGTTCTTGCTGACACTGTAGCCTTACCTGCTGCTATATACTTTACACTGTCGCTCCTTTTAATATTAAAGGCTTTAGATAAAATTAAATCTAAGCGAAGTGATTCAACAGTTACCGTTAAAATTTCGCTTTTTTCTTCCCTTACAATTTCTTCGCCCAAGTATTCTAAGACGCTTACTCCCACATTGCCGACTTTAGACAGGTTAAATATAATATAATCTGCAATTTCTTCTTTTACAAACACATAGCATTTATCCGATATGATAATATCGCCTACTGTATCTCTTTCAATTCCAAGACTCATTAAAGCGCCTAAAAAATCACGATGGGAAAGTTTCTTAATATCCCTTCCTGTAATTTCCAGACATTTTATAGGGTAGGCTTTCTTTTCTTCATTCACCAAAAAAGCAGAAATCACTCTTTCTGCTCCTTGATATCCGCCATATGTATCAAATTTTACATCACATTCATTGCCGAATGCACTTTCTATAAGCAATGTTTTTTCTTCGCTAAAAAAATTTGAATATGTATTATGGTTTTTTGTAACTGATTTAACATAATTGTCAAAGATATGGGAAAGAAGAAGCCTTTCCTCTTTGTCAGTTGCATAATACAACACTCTGTCTTTTTTTTGCATAAATTCACCTTATCTGTTAGTATAAGGGAAAACTATTTTGTTTTTCATAAGCTCGTCCTTAACATCTCCGCCCATAATACCAACATTATAAGGAGCGATAAGGAAGATTCTGTCTGCTATTTTCTGGATGCTTCCGTCAACTGCATAAACAGAGCCTGTTAAAAAGTCGATTATTCTTCTGCCAACAGAAGTTTCAACATTTTCTAAATTTATTACAACCGGTTTTTTTGCTTTTAAGTGGTCAGCAATTTCTCTTGCACTGTCAAAAGAATTAGGAGTGTATACAACAACTTTTAGCTGAGTAGTAGTATGGATATTAACCACCTTATTCTTTTTAGGGCTTACTGAGAAAGAATCGTTTTTCTTTTCTCTTTCGCTTTCTTTTTCTTCTACCGGTTCAACATCGATATTTTCATCTTCGTCTGATAAACCTATAAATTCCATTGTTTTTTTGAAAAAATTAGCCATTTTATTTCCTCCCGATTTATATATTTCTCATTTTAAGATTTGCCTTTATCTTTCGCCGAATATTCCTCTGCCTATTCTTACCATATTAGAGCCTTCTTCTATGGCCAAAAGGTAATCACTTGACATACCCATAGACAGAATATCCATACATATATTATCCCTTTTTTTGCCCATAATGTCAATATAAATTTTATATAATTTTTGAAAATATCCTCTTGCTGTTATTTCATCTGTAAAAACAGGAGGAATAGACATAAGACCTTTTATAAAAATGCCCGGAAGTTCGCTTATTCTATGAGTAATTTCATCAACCTCGCTAAAGGATACACCTGATTTAGATTCTTCATCTCCTATATTTATTTCAACCAGTATATCCATTGTGGTATTATGCTTTAGCGCCTGTTTTGAAATTTCTTCTGCCAGGTGGAAACTGTCCACCGACTGAATAAGGTCTGCCTTATCGATAATATATTTTACTTTATTGGTCTGAAGATGACCGATTATGCTTGTTTTTAAATTATTCGCTTTATAGAAATCATATTTAGAAAGATATTCCTGAACTCGGTTTTCCCCCACATGGGTTATCCCCTCGTTTATTGCGCAAAGTATTTTATCTTCTTTAACCGTTTTTGTAACGCCCACTATTTCAATTTTTGAAAAATCTCTGCCGCTTTTTATACAGGCATTAAAAATATCTTCTTTAATTTTCTTAATATTATCAGAAATCATTTCTTTCTCCCAACTAATGTGCGAAATCCCCTTCTTTAACATGTTCAGGATTTACCACCACAAAATCGTATAAAATGACATTTTCTCCCTCTGAGCCACCCTCAGTTGTTTTATCTTTTAAAAGGACAAACTTATCTTCAAAAAGCACAGGCTCTACTTTAATAAATTTATACACACTGTCTTTAATTGCATATACTCCGTATTCATTTCCTCTTTCTATTATGGCAGACGGAGGAACTTTAAAGCCTGACCTTGTTCTTAGTATCAGTTCAAATTCTATTTTATCAGTTACCCATATATTATCAAGATGTTTGGTTGATTTTAAGGCAACAACCACTTCTTCATCCTCCTCATCGGATATATATATAACCGTTGCAGGAATTTTACTGTCAGATTTATTTAAAATTCTTAAATGAACAAAAGACCCCTCGCTTATTCCCTCAATTTCTTCCTTTTTAAATTTAGCCACAGTATACCACTCGTAGTTATTTACAATTTTACAAAAATTCTTACCGGGTGCGATATCATTTTGTTCTTCAATTTTTGTATTATAAATTGAGTCATACTCGCCTGGTGAAAGACTGGTTACTTTTTTTGGAGTAATAAGTTCATCAAAGTTTGTAACCTTTGTTGAAAACATACCGTGAACAGGGCTTTTATATTCAGTTTTATTAAGATTTAGCGAATGCTCAACCTTTATAATTTCGTCTTCAATATTTTCTTCCTTAACCTCTATTTTTTCGCCTTTTAATTCAAAAAGTTTCTTATTATAAAGGTTTATTTCGTTCTTTATTTTATAAATATTTGAATAGTTATTTTCATTAGTTTCGGTAATCGCCTGTGAAATAGATTTACTTATTTCTCTTGTTATGGTAGGGACATCCCCCACTATATTATCCTTGTTTTTTACATTTGCACCTGCATATACTATTTTATCGTTAAGATTTTTTAAAGTGGTGCGTGTATCATCATCTATTACACCTGAATAGATTGTTGCTATTTTATAATAAGGGACAATCATTTTCCCTTCAGGACAAGTAAATAAAACTTCGCCTGTTTCATTTGCACTAATTAATGTAGACTCGGTACATATAAATCCTTTGGCATAAACCTTTTCTTCTACCGATTCTTTATAAACAGTTATTGTATTTGCTGAGGAAGAATTTATGTAATACATACTTATTAAAACAATAATAGAAAGCACTAAAATAAGTATTCCTGTAATTTTTAGTTTATAATTTTTATTCATAAATCCTCCTTTTTTGTTATATATATTTTTCTATAAATTCAAGTTGTAACTCTGGCGTATTGTATTTTTCTATATCTATCCAGATAATTCTCTCATCTCTTCTAAACCAGGTTAACTGCCTTTTGGCATATCTTCTTGACTCCTGCTTTATAAGGTCTATGGCTTCTTCTTTTGTTAACTTCCCTTCAAAGTGCATTATAAGTTGTTTATAGCCTATTGCCTGCATAGATTTATACCTTAAATCTATCCCTTCATTATACAAAGCGTAAACTTCATCAAAAAGACCTTGTTCAACCATAATATCCACTCTTTTGTTTATACGCTCATATATAACTTCGCGCCTTGTGTTAAGTCCAAAATATCTTACATCAAACTGGGACGGAACATTCTTTGAGTTTTTTATCTGCTCACTCATTGTCATCCCTGTTGTTTTATAAATTTCTATTGCTCTTATAACTCTTCTTATATTGTTCGGATGAAGCCTTAAATATGACTCGTAATCTATGTCTTTTAACATATTATGAAGATATTCGGCGCCTTTTTCTTCTGCTAAATTCTTAAGTTCTTCCCTTAATCTTTCATCCTGCTCACTTTCTGAAAACTTAACATTATCAATAAGAGAGGATATAAAAAGGCCTGTGCCCCCTACTATAACAGGGAGTTTATTTTTTTTAATTATACCGTCTATTTTTTTATTGGCTAAATCAACAAATTCTTTTACCGAAAACTGAGAACAAGGAGAGATTATATCAATTAAATGATGCTCTATTCCCTCTTTTTCTTCTTCGGTTGGTTTGGCTGTGCCGATATTTAGTTTTTTATATATTTGCATAGAATCGGCAGAAATAATTTCACCGTTATATTTTTTTGCTGTTTCTATGCCGAGTTTTGTTTTTCCTGACCCTGTCGGCCCGGCAATACAAACTATTTTTTTCATAGCCTATGTTATCCTTTTAAAGTGTTTTTCAATTTCATATTTAGTGTAAGACACAAAAAGAGGTCGTCCGTGCGGACAGGTGTTTGCATCCTGAAGATTTAAAACATCATCAACAAGTTTTTCAAGTTCATAATCTGAAAAGTTCATATTTGCCTTTATTGCACTTTTACACGCAAGGGTGTGAAGTGCTTTTTCCTGCTTGTATGTAATAAGGCTCTTTTTATTATCTTTTATTATTTCTATAATTTCCAAAACTGTATCGGTAAGTTCATTTATTCCAAGTTCAAAAGGAATTTCCCTTACTGCAAGTTCGTTATCGGAAAACACGCTTATATCAAAACCAAGACCTGAAAAAACTTCAAGGTTTTCTATCGCTATGCTATATTCAGTAGGCGACAGGCGAATTGTACGTGGCATAAGAAGTTTCTGGGATATGATATTTTTATTTTCATATTCTTTTCTTATTTTATCATACAAAAGGCGTTCATGGGCTGCGTGTTGATCAAGAAGAAATATTTTATCTTCTTTTTCTATTACCACATATGTTGAAAACAGTTGGCCTATTATTTTATAATCTTTTACTTTTTCTTCTTTTTTTACAACCATTTCTTTCTTATCTTCAACGATATAAGGTTTTGAAGGCTCTTTTACCTTTGGAACAAGCGCTTCAAATTTCGGTGTATCAACCACATCAAACTCTTTGTTATATTCCTTTTTTTCTTCCCTTAATGTCATTTTAATAGGTTTTTCTATAAACTCTGTCGGTTTAATAAATGACATTTTTTCATATTCTTCTTTTAAAGGTTCAATATTTTTACTTTCATCTTCCATTCCCGAAACTTTGGAAGATGAATATATGGCATTATAAATATGGTTATAGATAAATCTGTCGTCTGAAAATTTAACTTCTGCTTTGGTAGGATGAACATTAACATCCACTTCTTCAGGGTTAACAGTTATATCAAGTATTATAAAAGGATATTTGGATACCATAACCTTTTCTTTTAAGGCTTCGTCTGTTGCACTGTAAAAAATTCTGTTTTTAACTACTCTTCCATTAACAAAAAATATCTGATTTTTTCGGTTGGAACGAAGTATTTTTTCGTTGCCTAAATAACCTTTTATTGTGATATAGTCTTCTTTGTAATCTATTTTTATTAAATTATCGCAGATGTCCTTTGAGTAAATATTTAAAAGGTTGGAAAACTCATTGTTATCCCCTGCTGAATATAAACATTCCTTTTTATTTTTTATAAAGAGAAATGAAATATCAGGCCTTGCAATAATAAGTTTTTCCATAATCTCTGTAATATAGGATGCTTCAGTTGTATCCGATTTTAAAAACTTCATTCTGACAGGTGTGTTAAAAAAGAGATTTTTAATTGTAATAACCGTTCCCACATTACATCCAACATCAGAAACATCGATTATTTCTCCTGCTTTTATATGCACTCTTGTTCCCGTTATATTTTCTTTTACTCTTGTTTCCAATATCACTTCGCTCACTGCGGCAATACTTGCTAATGCTTCGCCCCTGAAACCTAAAGTTATAATATTTTCCAAATCTTCTTTGGTTGAAATTTTACTTGTTGCATGGCGAAGAAAACAGGTTTGGGCGTCTTCCCTTGTCATACCAGACCCGTTATCTGTAACCTTTATTAAAGTTTTGCCACCGTCTTCTATCTCAACTATTATACGGTCAGCACCTGCATCTATTGAGTTTTCAACAAGTTCTTTAACTGCAGACGAAGGTCTTTCCAAAACTTCTCCTGCTGCAATCATATTGGAAAGTTGTGAACTAAGAACATTAATTCGGGACATTTTTTATAACTCCTTAACTTTATTACTTAAATCGTAAAGAATGTTAAGTGCCTCAACGGGAGTAAGAGTGGTAACATCTATTCCCTTTAAGGTTTTAACTATATTATCATTTGCCATATTTACAAAGCCAATCTGAGTGTCATCCTCTTTTTTTGGCTCAGGCATATTTTTTAAAGTAATTTCATCAATAGCAAGGTCTTTGCTTTCTAAAACTTTTACTATTTCTCTTGCTCTTTTTACAACATCATTAGGCACTCCTGCAAGAAGGGCAACTTCTATACCGTAACTGTCATCAGTGCCACCCTCAATAATTTTTCTTAAAAAAGTTATATCATCGCCTCTTTTTTTAACTGCGACCTGATAATTTTTAACACCTTTTAATTTTTCTTCAAGAACGGTAAGTTCGTGATAATGAGTTGCAAAAAGAGTTTTTGCTCCAATTTTTTTAAGTATATATTCCACTACCGACCATGCTATGCTAAGACCGTCAAAGGTGGATGTGCCTCTGCCTATTTCGTCTAAAATAACAAGGCTGTCTTTAGTGGCATTTTTTAATATATTGGACACTTCGCTCATTTCCACCATAAAGGTAGACTGACCTGAAGCAAGGTCATCCGATGCTCCTACTCTTGTAAATATCTTATCCACAACAGGAAGAGTAGCGCTTCTTGCGGGAACGAATGAGCCAATCTGACTCATTAAAGTAATAAGAGCCACCTGACGCATATAGGTAGATTTACCTGCCATATTAGGCCCTGTGATAATGGAAAATATATTATCAGTCATATCAAGATATGTATCATTAGGGATAAATGCGCCTGTTGTAACAACCTTTTCAACCACAGGATGTCTTCCCTCTTTTATGATAATCTTTCCGTCAGAAGACAGAGTTGGTTTAACATAATGGTTTTTAAAGGCAACCGTTGCAAAAGAACAAAGAACATCAAGTTTTGCCAGTGCTTTGGCAGTTTTCTGAATTCTTTCCAATCTTTTATACATTTCTTCTCTTATTTCGGCAAAGAGTTCATACTCAAGGTTAATACTTTTATCTTCTGCACCGATAACAAGGCTTTCAATATCCTTTAACTTTGAGGTTATATATCTTTCGCAGTTTGCAAGAGTCTGTTTTCTCACAAAGTAGTCAGGCACCATATTTAAGTATGATTTTGTTACTTCAATATAATAGCCGAATACTTTATTAAAACTTATTTTAAGATTTTTAATTCCTGTTTTTTCTCTTTCCTGATTTTCTATCTGTAAAATCCATTCCTTGCCCTCTCTCATAGCACGGCGAAGTTCGTCTAACTTTTCATTATAACCGTCTTTTATAAGACCACCCTCTTTTACCGAAAGGGGTTGTGCTTCATTAAGGGCACGGTCTAATATATCCACTCCGTCAGTTAAAGGGTCAAGTTCTTCATATATTTCTTTTAAGAGTGTGCTTGTACACTTTGATAGTATGCTTCTAATTTCAGGTACACAGCCAAAAGATTTTCTTAAGGCAACCAAATCTCTTCCGTTAGCGCTTTTATATGAAACCCTTGAGGCAAGTCTTTCAATATCGTATACAAAATCTAGTTTCTTTATTATTTCTTCTCTTACCTCTCTTTTTTCTAAAAGTTCTTCTACTGCTCCGTGTCTTAGGGCAATATGAACATAAGATTTAAGAGGCATTTCAATATATTGTTTAAGAAGCCTTGCACCCATAGAGGTAGAGGTTTTATCAAGTATACCAATAAGCGACCCCTGTTTATTGTTATCCCTTAAAGTGCCTGTAAGTTCTAAATTTCTTTTAGTGGAAATATCAATATGGGCAAAATCTTCTTCATTATAACATTCAAATTTACTAACGTGCTTAAGCTCGTTAAACTGAGTTTCGCAAAGGTATTCTATCATTTTAGAAAGAGCGTTAACCGACTGCTTATAATTTAATATATTTGTTTTTCCAAGTTCATAATCGGTAAATTTACTCTTTATAATCTTAATACCGTTATTATTATCATAATCTTCTTCGTCAATAGAATTTATATACGGGGAGTATCTTAAACTGATTTCTTTTAAAAGTTTTTCATTTTGTGCTAACTTTTTATTTATAAGAATTTCTTTTGGGGAATATTTAGAAAGTTCGCTTATTATCTTGTAGGCATATTCGCTTTCCATAATGGGATTTATAATATCAAGTTCACCTGTTGAAACATCAGAAAAAACCATACACACGCCTTTTTCATCGCCGTATACTGAGCATAAAAAGTTATTGCTCTTTTCACTTAGCACATCAGTATCGGTAACTGTTCCCGGTGTAATAACTCTTACTATTTCTCTTTTTACTATCCCCTTTTTGTCCTTAAGGTCTTCCACCTGTTCGCAGATGGCTACTTTATATCCCAAACTTGTAAGTTTGCCGATATATCCTGACACCGAATGATGAGGAACACCACACATAGGCGCACGTTCTGTAAGTCCGCAGTCTCTGCCTGTTAAAGTAAGTTCTAAAAGTTTGGATGTAAGAATTGCATCGTCAAAGAACATTTCGTAAAAGTCCCCTAAACGATAAAAAATTATTTTATCCTTATTCTTTAACTTTAACTCAATATACTGCTTCATCATCGGAGATATATTTTCATTTAATAAATCTTCCAGTATGAATTTCCCCATTTTTTAATTCTCCCGTTTTTTTAAATTAGTGGCAACCTGAACAACTAGAACATGAACCGCCGCAACCACCGTTTACTGCGCCTGAAATAATGTTCATAATCTGCTGATTTAATATTTCAAAATCTTTCTGCGCTTCTACATAGTTTTTTATAACATCATATTCCATAAGTTCGTTAAACGCATCGTTTATTTCTTTTCTTACCGCTTCTGTTTCTTCTTCGCTTAACTGAGAGCACTGCATTCTTACTGCGATATCTCTTCTTTTATCGTTATATGCTTGAATCATCTGTTGCGCTTTTTCATCATTTGCCTGAATGGCTTCAGTTTCTTTTGCAAGTAAGTATTCTTTACTTGTTTTAATAAGTTCTGCAAGTTCCTGTGCTTTTTGTAATAATTCGTTCATTGTAATTTCTCCTTTTTATACTTCTTCGCCTATAAGCGCCCAAGTTTGCGAACTTGTAACTTTAACATTAACAATATCGCCCTCTTTTGCGTCTTTTTTTGCGAAGTTTATTATTTTATTTGTATCTGTTCTTCCTGACATCATATCAGGGTTATTTTTGCTCACGCCTTCTACCAGAACGCTATAAGTATTTCCCACATAGGTATCGTTTATTTCTTTTGAAATAGCATTCTGAACTTCTAAAAGTTCATTAAAATTCTTATGCTTTTCTTCCTGTGAAATACTGTCTTCCATTTTTGCGGCAGGTGTGCCAGGCCTTTTGGAATAGATAAAGGTAAAGAGTGTGTCAAACCTTACTTCTTTAATAAGATTTAGAGTTTCTAAAAAGTCTTCATAGGTTTCATTAGGGAACCCGACAATTACATCGCTGGATAAAGCAATGTTTGGTATTTTTTCTCTTACCTTTCTTATTATGTCAAGATATTTTTCCCTTGTATATTTTCTGTTCATCTTCTCTAAAATACGGTTACTTCCCGATTGAAAAGGAAGATGAAGATAAGGAACAACCTTTTCACATTCTGCCATAGCATTTATGAGTTTATCCGAGATATCTTTAGGATGAGATGTCATAAACTTTATTCTCTTTATCCCGTCAATTTTATTAACCTCTTTAATAAGGTCGGCAAAATCAAAAGGCTCGTCTAAATCTTTTCCGTATGAGTTTACATTCTGCCCTAAAAGAGTAATTTCCTTATACCCTTTATCATTAAGTTCCTTAATTTCTGAAATTATATTTTCAGGGTCTCGGCTTCTTTCTCTTCCCCTTACATAAGGCACTATACAGTACGAACAAAAATTATTGCAACCGTACATAATAGAAACTGACGCTCTGAATTTATCTTCTCTTAACTGGTCTATCCCCTCTACTATATACCCATCGCAGTCTATAATATCAAATTTTCTTACTCTTTTTGATATAACTTCCCACATTATTTCGGGAAAACGGTATAGACTGTGAGTACCAAACACTATATCAACATGGCGAAATTGTGATTTTATTCTTTTTGAAACTTCTTCCTGCTGAGCCATACATCCGCAAATTCCGATAATTAAATCATCTTCTTTTTGCTTTCGGTGTTTTAGCGCACCTAAGTTTCCATACACTCTTTCCTGAGCGCCCTCTCTTACTGCGCAGGTATTAAATATAATAACCTTTGCTTTTTCTGGCGTATCACATATTTTATAACCCATATCGGATAAATACGCTTTTAACTTTTCAGAATCGTTCTCATTCTGTTGACAACCGTAGGTTATAACACATGCATAAATTCCTTTATCTATCTCATTTTTTACTTTTAAAACAAAGTCTTTTTGCCTTTTTATTTCGTTAGCGGATATCTTATTCAAGACACTATCCTCCATAATATATTATATATTTTAAATAATAATATATTTTAGCATAATTTTTAAAATATTACAATATTTTTTAACCTAAAAATTAAAAAAGAGCCTTATCAGAATATAAATGATAAGACTCTTAAATTTTTAACCTTTAAACTGCAAAGAATATTATAATAAACTGCGATACCAACACAACTGCTACAAGAGCGATAGGATAGGTTGCAGCATATGCTGCGGCAACATCTTCTGTACCTGCTACATGAATTAAAGTTCCTAATGCAGGGGTACTTGTCATTCCTCCTGTGATTGAACCTAAAATATTTAAAATATTCATCTTAAGCACAAATTTTGCAAAGATAAACCCTATAATCATAGGCACAACAGTCATTAAAGCACCGTAAACAAAATAATCTATTTTAAATTCCTGAACAAATCTTGCTCCGCCAGAAATACCTGCGCCTATTAAGAAAAGCACAAGCCCAAATTCTCTGAATACTTTAAGTGTTGTTACACTTGGCATAAGATTAACTTTTCCAGCCTTTCCAAAGTGGCCGAAAACAAGTGCTGCCAGTAAACATCCGCCTGTTGTTGTAAGGGAGAATGTTGTTCCGTCAAGACCTTTGGATGAAAGAGGAATTTTAATCATACCAATAACTATACCAATAATTGCACTAAGTGCAAAAGGTGCAATACCAAAACTGTCAAGTTCTAAAAGTTTACCTGTAATTTTTTTTGTATCAGATGCATTTTCTAAAGCAATAAGTTTTTCTCTTTCTTCTTTCATATTTACTTTTAAAATTTTTGGCATAAGTTGAACAAATAAAACAACGCCGATAACACCAAATATATATGCTATACCATATCCCACGGAAACTAACTGCTCAAGTTCGTTTGTAGAAACAGATGCTTTTGCCGCAGAAAAGGCAGGTGTAGATGTAAGCGCTCCTGCAAAAAGCCCTGAAACTATGGCAGATAATTTCTGCATATCAGTCTCACCCATAAGTTTTCCTGCATATACACATAAAACTGCGCAAATGCCTCCTGCAACAATAATTATAAAACCTAACAGTACATAAGATGTAAAGTTTTTCTTTATATTTCCAAAAAACTTTGGCCCTGCGATAAAGCCAACTGATGAAACGAACAGTATAAGCCCTATATTTTCAACAACTTTAAGCGCATTGGATGTATACTCAGGAAGTTGTTTGGATAAATCGTCGTAAAAAACGCAACCAAATATAAGTGCAACAATAAATACCCCTGCAGTACCAAGTGATACGCCTTTAAATGTAATTCTGCCAAGTGCATAGCCTATTATTGTAATTGCAAACAGGCAGAAAACAAGATATGTAATTCCTGTAATGGAAATAACACCACCAAATAAACTCATTTAATTACCCCATTTCTTTAAGCATTTTAACCCATTTAATATTTTTAGTCAAGTATATATTGAGTTATTTTATTATATTATTTTTAAGAAGGCTATCCACAGCAAAAAGAACGCCTGTTTTACCGTAATCATATGTAACCCCACCCTGCATATATGCAATATAAGGAGGAGTTATAGGACCGTCTGCCGAAAGTTCTATTGATGACCCCTGATTAAAAGCACCTGCAGCCATAATAACCTGATGCTCATAACCCGGCATATCCCATGGCATAGGAGTTACAAAAGAGTCTACTGCTGCACCTTTTTGAATTCCCTGACAGAACAGGCAAACACCCTCTTTTGTGCCAAACTTTATTGCTTCTATTATGCAAGACCTTTTTTCGTCTGCCTTAGGGCATACATCAAACCCTGCATCTTCAAATATTTGAGCAGTCAAGATTGCAGTTTTAACTGCCTGAGATACAATAAAAGGCGCAAAATATATACCCTGATACATTTCTTTATTAAGCCCTAAAGTTGCACCACATTCTTTGCCTATTCCCACTGCGTTTAATTTATATGAACACATTTTGACATATTCCTTCTTTCCAGCAATATATCCACCTGTTCTTGCGATACTTCCGCCAGGGTTTTTAATTAAAGATCCTGCCATTAAATCTGCTCCTACTTCTGTCGGCTCTTTATCTTCCACAAATTCTCCGTAGCAGTTGTCAACTATTGTGATTATATCTTTATTTATACTTTTTACAAAAGAAATAATTTCCCCGATTTCATCAACTAAAAGAGATTCTCTAAAATCATAACCCTTTGACCTTTGTATAATAACAGCCTTTACGCTATCGTCTACTGCATTCTTTATCCCGTCAAAATCAACTTTGGAATTTTTCAAGGGAACTTCTTTGTAGTTTACTCCGAAATCTTTTAAGGAGCCGACTCCTTCTTCCCCTCTTATACCTATTGTTTCTTCAAGTGTGTCATAAGGTTTTCCTGTTACTGCAACCAAAGTATCATTCGGTCTTAAAACTCCAAAAAGACAAAGCGAAAGAGCATGAGTGCCTGAGATTATATTGTGTCTTACCAATGCATCCTCTGCACCGAAAATATCAGCATAGAGTTTATCAAGGGTATCTCTTCCCAAGTCATCATAACCATATCCTGAAGTTGAGTTAAAATGCGCTTCGCTTATTCTGTTATCCCTGAACGCTTTTAAAACCTTAAGTTGATTTATTGTTGCTATCTCTTCTACTTTCTTAAAAGAGGCTTTTGCTCTTTCTTCGCCACAATTTACAATTTCAACAGCCCTGTCTGACACGTCAAAATATTTTTTATAATCTATCATTTTTTTACCCCTTGTTAATTATTGCTATTAGACCTTTTTTAAATTCTTTATAGTCATTTTTATTTACAGTTTTTATTAAGCCTCCTGCTTCTTTTGCCGGAAGATTTATATTAGCAGTTAAAATACCGTTATTAAGATACATTATTTCGTTATTAGAAAGTCCTGAATTTGACAAAACCTCCAACTGATAAGGCACTAAATTTTGGGAAAGTTTTTTAATAACCATATCTCTTAAGTTTTTATTTACTATAATATGGCTGTCTTTAATTCTTACAACTACGCCTTTATTTAATTTAATATCTGTTTCTTTTAAATTTTCATAAGACAAAGAAGAGGTTATACATATATCAGGGTTTATACTAAAAGCAGCAGTTTTAGCACCCTTAAATCCTGTATTATCCATAACACTAAAACAGTAATATAAATCAAAATCGGTATTTAAGTTTTTTATTATATCAAGGTGTGCTGATATATTTAAACATCTGTCAACCGACACACCATAAAGATTATCTCCCACTTCAAAAGACTTTTCAAAAACTTCTAAAACGTCGCCTACTTTAACCAAAACATCTTCTTTTTTATAAGCGCCAAAATCAACATATAAATCGTCTTCGTCTTTTACTTCATCCGAGTCAGACATAATAACACCAATGATTTTTCCATCACGGTTTCTTACTCTTTTGCCAAGCATTTTTTCATAGCATATGTTGCCAACGCCTTTTATTTTCCCTTTAAAGTCTTCGGTTATATGGGATATAAAAAACCCGTCAGAAGATATGGGAACATTTATAAGAAGTTTCTCGCCAGTACCCTTTTTTCTTAAAATTACATTTCCAAGTTTATCTATATACCCTTCGTCTACATATCCTTTAGTTTCACTTAGTAAAAACAAGGCTAAATCATTTTCATAACCTGACAGGGCAAATATATTTTCTATAATTTTAATATTTTCCATTTCTATAAACCTCCCACATTATTTAAAAAGGCTTTTGCTATTTTAAATGCCGAGTTAAAATCATTTTTATCCATCACACATACAGGGGAATGGATATATCTTAAAGGCACGGATAAAACTGCAGTTTTGCATCCGTCTTTTGCAACCTGAATTGTCCCTGCATCATTTCCGCCTTTGTTAGTTCTTTTATATTGAAGAGGTATTCCCTCTTTTTTAGCAAGATTTATTATATAATCATTAAGTTTTGCATCCGATATTGATGCCTTGTCCCATATTGAAAGGGCTGCACCCTTTGAAAGATTTGTTGACTGAAGATGCTCTTTTGTATCTAAAACATCCGAGCAGGTAGTTCCCTCTAAGATTAAGGCAATATCAGGGTTAATATAATAAGACGCTGTCATAGCACCTTTTAGGCCTATTTCTTCAAGAGAATTAAACACTGCATAAAAATCGTATTCACTCTCTTCTTTTAAAAGGTCAATAAGAATTTTAACGCCGACTCTGTCATCAAGTGCTTTTGCCATAACCCTTGTAGAAGATAATTCTTCGTATGATGAATCAAAGAGGATATAATCTCCCCTGTTTATATAATTTAGAGCATCCAAGTAATCATAAGCACCTATATCAACATATAGTTTTTCTATCGGTATTAACTCTTCTCTTTCTTTTTTATCAGTCATATGAACTGCTTTTATACCGATAATACCTGGTATTTTATTATCGCCCACATATACTTTTTTGGACGGAAGAATTCTTGAATCTATCCCCCCTACCGAGCAGATTTCAAGATACCCCTCTTTTGTAATATCTTTTACCATTAAACCTACTTCGTCGGTCTGTGCACTTATCATTATTTTTTTATCACTTGTTTTTCTGCCCTTTTTAAAGGCTATTATATTTGAATCTTTTAAAATTTTTATATCGGTTACATAGTCTTTTATTTCATCAATTATAATATCTCTGACCTCTTTATCGCAGCCTGATACACCAAATGCTTCGGTTAATTTTTTAAGCATTACACTTCACCCCCTATTGAATTTAAAAACTCTAAAATTAAATCAACAGAAGATAAAATATCCCCTTTATCACAAACTTCATAGGATGTGTGCATATATCTTAAAGGAACAGACACCATAACAGACGGACAGGAAGTTTTAAGGCTATGATATACCCATGCATTTGTGCCTGTATTTCCTGGCTCAACTTCTATCTGGATATCTATATTCTTTTTATTTGCAACCTTTTTAATCTTATCGTTATACTCTTTTGAAAGGGATGGGCCAAGAGTTATAACAGGGCCTTTACCTAATTCAAACGCTCTGTTTTTAATAGCATCAGGTGTCATACCGTGGGTTACATCAATTATAATTGCCAAGTCAAAGTCGTCAAAGTTACTGATAACTTTTGCGCCTTTTAAGCCTATCTCTTCACCGATAGTTGCAACACCAAAAAGACAGATATTTTCATTATCCATCTTACTTAAAACTTCAGATACTATATAGACGCCTATTTTATCGTCAAGACCTGCCGATGCAATCCTGCCATTTAAAAGTTCAGTATACTCGCTTTTAAAAGATATAACATCCCCTACGGATACTATTTTTTTTAGTTCTTCTTCGTCTTTCCCTGTATCAATAAACAAATCTTCAATTTTATAGGCACTCTTATCGTCCCCTTTTAAAAGATGAGGAGGGACAACACCTATAACCCCTGTTATATCTTTACTTCCGTGCACTGTAACAGTAAGGGAGGGTAAAATTCTTGGGTCTACTCCGCCCAAAGCAGTAAATTTTATAAAACCGCCTTTTAAGATTTTAGTTACCATAAGCCCTATTGTATCAAAATGGGCATCTAATAAAACCTTAAACTTTCCTTTTTTATTTTTTGTGGCAATAACATTTGAAAGTTTGTCGAGCGTAACTTCTGCTCCACTATTTGAAAAAATTTCATAAACTTTATTACTGCCGGACAACTCACTGCCTGATACTGTATTAACACTAAGAAGTTCTTTTAAACTATCCATTATTTACATACTCTTTAAAAAGATTTCCTCTTTCTTCAAAATTTTTATATTTATCAAAACTTGTACTTGCGGGAGATAATACTACAATATCTCCTTTATCTGCGTCTTCTTTTACTTTTTTAACCGTTTCTTCCAAGGTATAGAAAAATTCCACAGGGAAATTCTTATCCACATCATAAACTGCTTTTTCTATTGCCTTCGCTGTATTAAGATGAGGGTTTTTAAGGTCTCCCACAAGATATATTTTCTTGGTTTTATTTACTATTTCCTTACCAAGCAAAGTAAAATCAAGATTTTTATTTTTTCCGCCTAATATAAGTATCGGCTTTTTACCCATAGAATAAAAAGCATTTATACACGCAGTTGTTCTTGTAGGGCTTGAAGCAATAGAATCGTTATAATATTTTACTCCGTTTTCTTCTTTAACAAACTCTATTCTGTGATTTACCCCTTTAAAATTCTTTGCAACTTTTTTTAAAACATCAACTGTTATATAATCTTTTACTGCAAGATAGGCTGCCATATAATTATCAACATTATGCATTCCTGGTATTTTTATATCTTTTATATCAATAAGTTTTTCGCCTTTTTCTAAAATTTTTAAGTCTTCATAATATAAACCGTCTTTACAGAGTGCATTAAGTGAAAAATAACAAACATTATCTTTCTTATTTTCTCCGATTTTTCTTGTTATTTCATTATCGTAATTTACTATGAGTTTATCCTCTTTAGTTTGAAATTTAGTTATATTTTCTTTTGCTAAAATATACTCTTCATACGATTTATGAACGTCAAGATGATTAGGAGTTATATTGGTTATAACAGCCACAGACGGAGATTTTTTCATAGTCATAAGTTGAAAACTTGAAAGTTCCACAACGCATATATCATCAGGTTTTATATTTTCTATGTTAGGTAGCAGGGGTGTGCCTATATTTCCCCCTGTGTGAACTAAGTACCCTGCTTCCTTTAAAAGTTCTGAAATAAGAGAAGTTGTAGTTGTTTTACCGTCGCTCCCTGTTACTGCGATAATCTTACAAGGGCAAACATCAAAAAACACTTCCATTTCAGAGGTAAGTATTCCACCGTTTTTTGTAAATTCCAAAAACTCAGGAAGGTCAGGACGGATACCAGGAGATTTAAAAATATAATCTCCTTTTATATCTTTTAAATAATCTTCTCCAAGTTTATATGAAATATCAACATCTAAAGATATATCTTCATTTTTATCTCTGCCTATAACAAATGCCCCGAAAGATACAAGCATTTTAACAAGAGGGATATTACTGACCCCCAGCCCGATAACATTAACCGTTTTACCTTTCATTTTTTCTTTAAAGTCCAAAAAATTTGCAAACATTTTTTTGCCCCGCCCTTTTTGTAATTATAATTTACTTTTCATTATACTATATTATTTATAAAATTAAAATATTTTTTTAAGTATTTATTTGATTTTTTTATACTTATATTATATAATAACTTCTTAGGGAGTGATTTTATGAAAACTAAAACCACCGGCATTGCATTCATCTGTCCTGATTGCGACGATTACAGGATAGTTGATATAAATATATTTGACTTTTCGGGAAACAGAGTTAAAGACTATTTTTGCGAGTGTGAAAAAAGCAAAATCAAGGTTACAAAAAATTCTACAAAGTCTTTTAAGATAGAACTTTTCTGCCCTGTGTGCAAAGAGGAGCATTCTTTTATGGTGCCTTTTAATCAGTTCTTCTCTAAAGATTGTTTTTCTTTTTCCTGCCCTTACTATGAAGCAAATGTTTTATTCGTAGGAAACAGGGAAAAAATCAAAGAAAAAATTAAAGAATATATAAAAGAAGGCAGCGAATACACCGAAGAGGCACACTATATTGCAGACGCTCATGTAATTGAACAGATGGTTACTTTATCTAAAATTGTGTATGAGCATCCTGAAAAAATAAAGGTGTGCGATTGTAAAAGCACATATTCTGTTGCCTATAATGAAAAGGGGCTTTATATTATCTGCGATAAATGTAATTATGCTTTACCTGTTTCGTTTGATAATATTGATTTGGTACTTAAAGATATTTTAAATTAAATAAGGGGATGTGTTATTAACATGTATAAACCTAAGTCTTTTGAGGTTTTTAAAAATTTAGGGGGATATTTTAAAGACGGCACCTGGTCTAAAGACCTTATTGCAGGAATTATAGTTGCAATAATTGCTCTGCCTTTATCTATCGCTCTTGCAATTTCTTCAGGTGTTTCTCCTGAAAAAGGTCTTATAACTGCATTCATTGCCGGTTTTTGTATATCCTTTTTCGGTGGAAGCGACGTTCAGATTGGTGGGCCTACGGGAGCATTCGTTGTTATCATCTGCGGAATAATTGCTCAGTACAGAATAGACGGTCTTATTATTGCTACACTTATGGCAGGTGTATTCTTAGTTCTCTTTGGTATTTTTAAATTGGGTAACGTTATAAAATACATACCGTATACAATTACCGTCGGGTTTACAACTGGTATTGCAGTTACACTTATGTCTACCCAGATTAACGACCTTTTAGGTCTTAATATTTCAGGCATACCGTCAGAATTTATACATAAATGGATAGCATATTTTGAAAACTTTTCTAGTATTAACTTATGGGCAACTGCTATCGGTGTTTTAACTATTGCAATTTCGTTTTTATGGCCTAAGATAAATAAAAAAATACCAGGCTCTTTAATAGCACTTATTGTTACAACATTATTGGTTACAATATTTAAACTGCCTGTTAACACTATTGAAACTCAGTTTGGTGAAATTTCAGGCTCTCTGCCTTTGCCAAGTTTACCAAAAATAGATTTTGAAACTTTAAAAACTCTTATATCTCCTGCATTTACTATTGCTCTTTTAGCAGCGATTGAATCTTTGCTTTCAGCAGTTGTTGCAGACGGGATGACAGGTAAAAAACACGATTCAAATGCAGAACTTATCGGTCAGGGTATAGCAAATATTTCCGTTTCATTCTTCGGTGGTATCCCTGCAACAGGTGCAATAGCAAGAACAGCGGCAAATATTAAAAACGGTGGAAAAACTCCTATGGCAGGTATTATCCATGCCATAACATTATTTCTTATAATGCTTGTATTTATGCCATATGCAAAACTTATTCCAATGTCTGCACTTTCCGGTATCCTTGTAGTTGTTTCCTACAATATGGCAGAAATAAAATCTATGAAAACTCTTTTAAAATCTTCAAAAAGCGATGCTTTGGTTATGATGGTTACCTTTATTTTAACCGTTGTTTTTGACCTTGTAGTTGCTATTGAAGTGGGAATGATTTTAGCACTTGTCTTAATTGTTATGAAGGTTTCAGACAATACTACTGTTAAATCTTATAAAACAGACGAATATGACAGCAATTTATATAACAATGATAAGATTATGATTTATGAAATAAACGGTCCGTTATTCTTTGGCTCTGCAAGTAATTTTTTAGATGTTTTAAGAGATATAAATACAAAATTAAATATTGTTATATTTGATATGTCTAAAATGACAGTTATGGATGCTACTGCGTATGACGCATTAGAAAAAATTCAAAAAAGATGTAAGGAAGAGCATATTCTTCCAATGTTTGCAGGAGTAAGCGAACAACCTTTAAAAATCATATCCAACTTAGGCGGTATGGAGGGCATAAAGAAAGAAATGTTCTTTGACACAGTTTCCGATGCGTATAAAGAAGCAGAATCAATCGTAGAACTTAGTAAAAAAATTAAAAAAAGACGCTAAAAGATAAATTTAAAGGGTAAACGAAAGTTTTCGTTTACCCTTTTTTTGATTATATTTTAAATATTCCGAATGCTTCAAGCACTGATGAAAGAAGAATTAAAACAATAAACACAGGAGCAACATATTTTATAACTACTTCAAATAATTTCTTTCTTTTAAAAGTTCCTGTAAGTTCTATTTCATCGATAAGTGCTTTTGGCTTAATAATGTAGCCTATGAAAATACAGGTTAAGAATGCAACTATCGGCATTATAACACTGTTGGATATAAAGTCAAAGAAATCTAAGAACTGCATTCCAATTATTTTAACTTCATCAAAAATACTGTATCCATAGCATGATAATAAACCTAATATTAAAGAAAATACATAAACTATTATACAAGATACAATTCTTTTTATTTTCAGTTTATCACAGATAATTGATACAACTGTTTCCATAAGTGAAATAGATGAAGTAAGAGCAGCTAAAAGAACAAGCACAAAGAATACTATTCCTATTATATGCCCACCCCACATTGTATCAAAGATTTTAGGAAGAGCAACAAACATAAGGCTTGGCCCTTTACCTAATGCCGCAGGGTCTCCGCCTGAGAATGCATAAGTTGCAGGAATAATCATAAGACCTGCTAAAAATGCTATACCCGTGTCAAAAAGTTCTATTTGTTTAACTGCCCCTTCTAATGATACATCTTTTTTCATATAAGAACCGTATGTTATCATTATCCCCATTGCAAGAGACATTGAATAAAACATTTGCCCCATTGCTCCAAGAACTGTCTCAACAGAAAACTTTGAAAAATCAGGAAGTATGTAATAAAGCACTCCGTCAAAAGCCCCCGGTAAAGACACCGAATATCCTGCAATAACTACAGACAACCCAACAAGCACCGGCATCATTATTTTGCTTACTTTTTCTATACCTTTTTCAACGCCGAACATAACAATAACTGCTGTAACAGTTACAAATAATACAAACCATATAACAGGCTCAGTAGCACTTGAAATAAACTGACCGAAGTATGTATCATAAGATGCACTAGATCCATGCCCTGTTACAAAAACTGATAAGTATTTTAAAACCCATCCGCCTATTACAGAGTAATAAGGAAGAATTATAGCCGGAACTAAAGCAGCAAGATAGCCTATAAATGCATATTTCTTATTTAAAATCTTAAATGCACCAATAGCGCTAAGCCCTGTTTTTCTTCCCAGTGCAATTTCCCCTGCCATAAGAGCAAAGCCAAAACTAAGCACTAAGCATATATAAACAAATAAGAATATACCTCCACCGTATTTTGCAGCAAGGTACGGAAATCTCCATATATTACCTAAGCCAACTGCCGAACCTGCCGCAGCAAGAACAAAGCCAAGTTTGCCCGTAAATGAACCTCTGTTTTCATTTCCCATAAAAGTTTCCTCCAAAAAATCACATATAATGCACTATTATACTATAAAGTTACAAAAAGAGCAAGAAAAATATATAAAAAGAGTGCAGTAATCTTACTGCACTCTTTTTATCTGATATTTAAAGCATACCTTACTGTTTCCATTGCGTCTTTTGCATATTTATCTGCATCAATCTTTTTTGCATATTCTTCATTAAGCACTGCTCCCCCTACAACAACTTTGCACCATGGGGCTTTTTCTCTTAATAGTTTTATTGTTTCTTCCATTGCAGGTACTGTTGTCGTCATAAGAGCGCTCAGTCCACATAAAGGAGAGTTGTTTTTAGTAACTGCCTCTAAAATTTCTTCGGGTGGTACATCCTTTCCTAAATCTATGGTATTAAACCCATAGTTTTCAAGAAGTAGTTTAACAATGTTTTTGCCTATATCGTGAATGTCCCCTTTAACAGTTGCTATAACAAAGGTGCATTTATCCCCTTTGGAAGTTTTTGACGAAGCCTCTTTTATTACTTCAAAGGCAGACTTTGCAGCCTCTGCGCTCATAAGCAGTTGAGGAAGATATAATGTTTTATTCTCATATCCTACACCTACAATATCAAGTGCAGGGATAATTTCTTCATTAACAATTTTTAACGCATCTTTCTTAGTAAGAAGTTCTTTTGTATGTTCTCCTGATAGTTCTTTAAGCCCTTTTATAATAGAATTCATAAGAGGAGAATAATTATTTTTTTCCTTTTCTTCTCTTTTATTTTCTTTATATTCTTCCTTTACAAAAGAAGACGCAAAATCTATGTAATTAACACAATTACTGTCCATTCCGGTTAGTGCTAAATACGAATAATATGACTTTAACATTTCAAAAGAATAAGGGTTCATAATTGCTGCAGAAAGTCCGTTAAATAATGCCATTGTAAAGAAACTGCTGTTTATAATCTCTCTTTCGGGAAGACCGAAAGAAACATTGGATACACCTAAAGATGTATGACATCCAAGTTCTTCTTTTATTATTTTAACTGCCTTAAGAGTTTCTTTCGCTGCACTTTCAGATGAACTTATAGTAAGAGCAAGAGGGTCAAATATAATATCTTTTTTATTTATTCCGTATTCTTTTGCTCTTTCTAAAATTCTTCTTGCAATATCAACTCTTTCTTCTGCTTTTTCGGGAATTCCGTTTTCATCTAAAGTTAAGGCAACTATCACTCCACCGTATTTTTTAGCGAGTGGGAAAACTGATGCCATACTTTCTTCCTTACCGTTTACAGAGTTTATCATTGCTTTTCCGTTATATATTCTTAATGCTTTCTCCATAGCAGACGGGTTTGAAGTGTCAATCTGAAGAGGAAGATTGGTTACTGCCTGAAGTTCTTTTACAGAGTCTGTAAGCATTTTTTCTTCGTCTATATCAGGTAGCCCAACATTAACATCAAGGATATGAACGCCCTTTTCCTGTTGGCTAAGTCCCTCTTTTAAAATATAATTTATGTCATTTTCCTTTAATGCTTCTTTAAATCTTTTCTTGCCTGTCGGATTGATTCTCTCCCCTATAAGAACAGGAATTTTGGAAAATACAACACTCTTTGAATATGATGAAACAACTGTTAAATTCTTATCTTTTATTTCTTCTAATTTAACATCCTTTGAAAAGTCATAAAGGGTTTTTATATACTCAGGTGTTGTTCCACAGCACCCTCCGACACATCTTACCCCTTTATTTAAAAGGGCAAGTACATCATTGGCAAATTCATCAGGCGATACATTAAACACAGTTTTGCCGTTTACAGATTTCGGAAGACCTGCATTAGGCTTTAAAATTACAGGAACTGATGCATATTTTAAATACTCCTCTGCTACCTTTCCAAGTTCTTTTGGACCAAACGAACAATTCATCCCGATAGCGTCAGCACCCATTCCCTCTAAAAGTGAAATAACGCTTAGAGGGTCTGCACCTGTCATAAGGCGTCCGTCTTCACTGTATGCGTTTGAAACAAACACAGGAAGGTCGCAGGTTTCTTTTGCTGCAAGAAGTGCTGCCTTTGTTTCATATAAATCATTCATAGTTTCAATAAAAATTAAGTCTACTCCGTATTTAACGCCTAATGATATAGTATTTTTAAAAATATCAACTGCATCGCAAAAGTCCAAATCACCGTATGGGGCTAACATTCTTCCCAAAGGCCCTACATCTAAAGCAACCCATTTAGGATAGTTATTTATACTTTCACTTCGGGCATTTTTAGCATTTAAGACTGCATTTTTTATTATATTATCAAGTTCATCCATAGAAAACTTAAGAGAATTTGCACCGAAAGTATTGGTGTTTACTATATTGCTTCCGGCATCAAAATAATCTTTATGAATTTTTGTGATTATCTTAGGGCAAGATATGTTCCAGTATTCAGGGTGTTCCCCCGGCATAAGCCCCTCTTTCTGAAGAAGAGTTCCCATACCTCCGTCTAAATATATTGTGTTATTTTTTAAATATTCTTTTAATTTCATTGTTTTCTCCTGAATTCACATTCAATTTTATCGCATTTTTCACACGGTGCTTTCTCTTTACAAAAGTTATCCGATATTCCTATAATCGCTGTAACCGATTTTGAAGGTGTCATAACAAGGCTTTCGTTAAGAGTTAAGCCTATGTGTTTATAAGGGGATAAAAGTTTAAATATTTCCTTTTGATAATTTAAACTAAAATCTCCGTAACCAGGACTGAATCTCGGCTTTATAAAATGGTTTTTTTTAATCTCTCTACAAAACTTATCACATAAGGCTTCTATTCTTTCTGCTCCTATCGCCTGAAAGATAAGCGCTTTTACAGGGGACAGTTTAGTGTATTTAACAATAAGTCTGTCAATCTCAATACCAATAGTTGCACCAAAAATTACAGCCTCTTTTACACTTTCTAAGTTTTTTGACAAATCTTTTGACTCACATGTAAAATATCCGAAATCTACTTTGTCATCTACCTTAACAGGTAGTTTTATATAGCATACTTTATAGTTAAGTTTACCTTTTATTTCATCTAAAGATTCGTTTATTAAATTATCAATTTCTTGGGTTTTTTCCCCCATACCCATATATCTTAAAATTTCATCTTTGTTTACAGGGGGTTCGTCATAATTTTTGATTAAAATATGTTCTCCCATTTTTACCTCAATATATCAGATAAATTACTTTGTATATGTTCTGCCACAAAAGGATTATTCATAGAATACACATGAACATTTTTAATTCCGTTGGCAAATAAATCTATAATCTGGTCAGTTGCATATATAATACCTGCCTGAAGCATTGTTTCAGGAGAATGCCCGAATTTATCCACAAGGCTTTTAAATCTTTGAGGCATAAAAGAGCCTGATAAATTTATTGCCCTTTCCACCTGTTTTTTATTTGTTATCGGCATAATGCCAGGTATAACAGGCACGGTTATCCCTGCTTCTCTTATTTTATACATAAAACTGTAAAAAAGATTATTGTCAAAAAACATCTGGGTAGTTAAAAATGAGCAACCTGCATCTACTTTTTCTTTTAAATATTTGATATCTTCACTGCTTGATTTACTTTCAGGATGAATTTCAGGATAACACGCTCCGCCTATACAAAAATCATCACTGATGTTTTTAATATCACGCACAAGGTCAATAGCATTCTTATATGCCCAGTCTTTTCTGTCTTTATCCATTAACTCAGGAGTTAAATCGCCTCTTAGAGCCATAATATTTTTAACCCCTGCATCTTTCATATCGTTTATACGCGCCTTAACAGTTTCTTTAGTGGAAGATACGCAGGTTAAATGTGCAAGAGTCGGCACATTGTAAGTTTCTTTAATATTCTTTGCAATCTCTAAAGTATATTTACTTGTTCCCCCACCTGCTCCGTATGTAACACTCATAAAAGACGGTTTTAATTTTGCTATTTCTTCGGTTGCAAATTTCACTGTATCAAAATTCGAGTCCGTTTTTGGCGGAAACACCTCAAAAGACAAGGAAAATTTATCATTGTTTAAAATTTCTGTCAGTTTCATAATTGCCTATCTCCCTTACAATTTATTTCATCACTAATACTCCATATCAAATGTTAATTTTTCATAGATATCTACAATTTCTAATGCATAGTTCTTTCTTAATTCATATAATTCATTTGCACAAAGAGGGCCGATAATACTTCCACCCGAATATTTTAAACTGTAGATTTCTTTTTTTAAATCTAAATTACTTTTTTCATATTCTTCATATGATGCTTTTAAGTTATTAAGTTTTTCTAAAATAACATCCTTTTTATCTTTAAAATTTTCTTTTGTAACTGATATAATTTTTTCATAGTATTCATCAGATACTGCATCCCACTTATTTTTATACTTATTAGCAAGTTCTATCATTCCTGCAGTTGTTAAATATCTTTCATATTCTGATTCTTTTTTATATTCACTCTCAATGGTATGTAAAAGTTTCTCACTTATTAATTCTTTCTCTTCGCTTGTATTTATGTCTGACTCTTGTTGAAAATTTTTTGTTTCACATGAGCAAAGGAAGAATATAGACAGTAATGTAATTAATATAAGTATTCTTTTCATTTTATTTTTACCTCTATAAACTCATCCTGTTTATTATTACATAAGACCCATACACCAAATAACTATAAGCGCTGTCAATGTTACCAGTGTATCAATAGTTATTCCGTAAAACATTGGCGAAAGTCCTGCTTTCTTAAAGTCAGCAAGGCTGGTGCCAAGACCGATAGCAGCCAATGCTGATACCATAAGGAATTTACTTAGAGTTTTCATAATATTAGATACACCTAACGGAATAAGTCCAACACTGTTTGCTATTGCCAATAGTAAAAAACCACCAATAAACCAAGGAATAATTTTCATAATACTTACTTTTTTGCCTTCGCCCACTGTTTGCAATTCTTTTTGTTTAATGCGTGTGCCAATATATGCAAACACCAATACCGTAGGAATGATTGCAATAGTACGGGTAAGTTTAACCATTGTTGCAAAGTCCCCTGCTGCCTCTGAAAAAGCATATCCTGAAGCAACCACACTTGCTGTGTCATTTACAGATGTTCCTGCCCAGATACCATAGGCAATGTCAGTCATACCTAAAAATTTCCCCATAACAGGATATAATGCAACCATTACCATATCAAATAAAAATGTGGAAGATAAAGCAAATGCTATATCTTTATCATCGGCATCTATAACAGGTGCAATAGCCGCTACAGCCGAGCCACCGCAAATTCCTGTTCCTGCTGAAATTAAATTGCTTAGTTTCCAGTTAAGCCCAAAAAGTTTTCGAACAAAGAACCCACCGCCAAAACACATAGCAAATGTGAAAATCATTACAAAAAAGGTCATTTTACCAACAGTCATAATGGTACCAATAGATAAAGATGCACCAAGTAAAACAATGGCTGCCTTAAGTATCCTTTTGGATGTAAATTTAAGTGCCGGTTTTATCCAGTTCGGATGGAAAAAACTATTGATTATTGTTCCCATAAACAGAGCAATAATCGAAGAACCTAAAAGTTCTCCGGGGATTACCCTTTCAAGAATAATAGATAATATTGCTACAACCATACAGATAGCAACACCCAATATAAACATACCAGTTTTTTTCATTTTTTGTTCTCCCTTTTTTATTTATAAAGACTGCTTATAATACACACTGTCTACATCAAAAAAGGTTTCGTTAATATATTCCTTTTTTGTTCTCATATTATATCTGTCTAAATTAAATCTTTCTGAAACTACAACGCCCTCTTCTAAAAACAAAGTTCTCATTGCAGGGCTTACAGGACAGAAATAATTATATCCCATATCTTTTAGATATTTAAGCCTTTCGTCCCCCTCTAAAAGATGATATCCGAACGGACTTATGTAAATATCAGGGTTTAACACCCACTCAGAAGTTCTCTCTCTGAAACGGTTAGTATCATAATTTAAGTCTTCATTACTTACATTACCATCAGAAAAATAACTGTTATGTGTATAACTGTGACAGGCAATAAGCCATCCATTATTTTTTAGTGCCTGTGCAACTTCTTTTGCTTTAAGCATAAGAGCGTTTCTTTCTTCTTCGCTAAGAGATTCGTTTTCATAGTTATATCCAAAAACACCCTCATATCCTGTTACTGCCACAACACCCTTTGCACCTCTATATGAAAAATCGGGATGCTCTTTAACAAAGGCATCAAGTATCGGCATAACATCTCCGTCATATGTAATAACCTTTTCGCCTGTCGGCGTTTTAACCTCTGTTGCAATCTTGCCATCGTTATCTACAACCAGCCTGTCAGAAAAACCGTCGTTTTCCATATATTCATAGTAATTAACATCGTCAATAGAGATTATAAGAGGTTTCTTACCCTCAGGAAGAAATATCTTTTCGCCTTCCTTTATATCCGATAAATTATAAAGAACAAAACCTCTTTCATAAAGTTGGGGAAGCATTGCTTTAAATTCAGATACGGTAGTCATCCACATATCATAGCCTTCGTGCATAAAGTCCCCATCAAATGCAAGGGAAGGATAAACGATAAGACTATGGAAAAACACATGGTAAACCTGACCGTTATATTCTTTTTGATTATCCTTTTTTAACAAAAGTTCATCCCTAAAGGCTATAACTTCTTCTTTCCCTACATATTTGGAATTATCAATTAAATCTATTGCTTCCTGATAAAAATATCCGTCGCTTAAATTTTTAACATTTTGTAAAAATTCGTTTACTGCTATTTTTTCTTTGTTAGCCTGTTTTTCCTCTTTCCCCTGATTTATGCCTAAAATAATTCCTGCAATAATAAGTGCAATAAGTAAAAAAACAAGAATTATTGCTATGTAGTACCTGTTTTGTTTGAAAAATCTTTTGATTTTTCTAAAAAAAGCCCCCACTTTATTTCCCCCTGAATATCATTAGTCAGTATATGTATAAACTTCATCACATTCAAAATATTTAACTTCAAGTTCAGGATGCATATTTTTAAGAATTTCTGCAGTATATACCATACCATCTCTTTCCGAGCCAACATGTCCTAAAATCATAAGTGTTTTATTAAGACCTAAAAGTGCCGCTTCTCTTGCATATTCTGCGTAGCACCATTCACAAGTTTCGCCAACGAGCACTATTTCGCTTTCGTCTCTTTTAAGTTCATCAAATGCTACTGCGCCCCCTGCACCGAACACACCTGATAAAACCTTTGATTTAATATCTCTTTGCCCACAAATTCTGACATGCTTAACATTTAATTTTTCTTCTATAATTTTTGCAAGTTCTAACGCTGTAACAGGCTCTTTAAGATGAAGCCTTACAAGGTCAAACACATCTGTTGTTTCAAGTTCTCCCTCTAAGCCAAGTGCTTTAAACTCACCTAAAGCTATAATATCAGGAGTAGTATAATGAGGATGGTCGTGAAAACGGTAGATTGTAAGCCCTGATTCTTCTACTATTTTTCTTTTAAGTAAAGAAACTTTATCTTCTTCGTTAATCTGGCCTCTGCCTATAAAATATAAAGGCTCATGGGTTATAAGAAGCTCTGCTCCCCACTCGGCTGCTTCTTTTATAACCTTTACGGTAGGAAACATTGTAACTGCCACTTTTGAAACTTCTCTGTCTTTATCCCCTGCCTTTAGTATATCTCCCTCGGTAGAATATTCTCTTTTTTCTGCCAATGAGAATAAATCTTCCATTATTTTACTTACCTTCATATATATCTCCTCCAAATCTTTTTTCTATGTTTAAAATCTCTTCATTTTTTGTCATTTATAGTATATATTATATATTAAAATCTTCTCTTTTGTCAACCTAATTAGAAGTTAGTAAAATACTAAAAAACTGCAATAACCATAATAGTTACTGCAGTTTTTAAAAAGCATATTTTATAGTTTATTTCTCTGAATTTTTCCGCTTACTGTTTTTGGAAGACTTTCCTTAAACTCCACAATTCTTGGGTATTTATAAGGAGCAGTTTTTTCCTTAACATATGTCTGAATTTCTTTTTTAAGTTCTTCAGTCGGCTCTGTACCGTTAACTAAAACAATACTTGCCTTAACTATCTGACCCCTTATTTCATCAGGAACAGCAGAAACACCACATTCTAAAACATACGGAAGTTCCATAATAACGCTTTCTATTTCAAACGGGCCGATACGGTATCCTGAAGATTTGATAACATCGTCAACTCTTCCAACATACCAGTAGTATCCGTCTTCATCACGCCATGCAACGTCGCCTGTATGATAATAACCGTCATGCCAAACTTCTTTTGTTTTTTCTTCGTCCCCATAGTATCCTGTAAACAGACCGCAAGGAGCACCGTCTTTAATATTTATAACAATTTCGCCCGACTCGTTTGTACCTACCTGATTTCCATCAGCATCGTGAAGTTCAACTTTATAAATAGGAGCAGGTTTACCCATAGCACCGATTTTATGAGGTTTACCGATAAGGTTACCTATAATCATTGTGCTTTCAGTCTGCCCGAAGCCTTCCTTAATCTGAAGACCTGTTGCCTTTTTAAATTGACGGTAAACTTCAGGGTTTAGCGCTTCCCCTGCAGTAGTCATATGAGTAACTGAAGAGAAATCATATTTTGATATATCCTGTTTAATCATCATACGAAGCATTGTAGGAGGTGCACAGAATGTTGTAATATGATGTTTTGCAAACATAGGTAATATTTCGGCAGCGTCAAATCTGTCAAAATCGTATACAAATGTTGCCGCTTCGCACAGCCATTGGCCATATAGTTTTCCCCACATAGCCTTTGCCCAGCCTGTGTCAGAAATGGTAAAGTGAAGACCGTCAGGGTCAACATTATGCCAGTATTTTGCAGTGTGAAAATGGCCTAAAGGATATTTATAATTATGGGTTGCAATTTTAGGGTAACCTGAAGTTCCCGATGTGAAATACATAAGCATCGGGTCATTACCGCAAGGAGAATCTTCATTTCTTGTAAAGTGGGTGCTGAATCTCTTATACTCTTCGTCAAAGTTTCTCCAGCCTTCTTTTTCTCCCCCAACCATCATTTTATTAACAACCTGAGGACATTTTTTAATCGCTTCGTCTACAAAATCTGAAATTTCTCCGTCTTTAGTACAAACAATGGATGTTACACCTGCAGCATCAAATCTGTATGTAAGGTCATGCTCGTGAAGTTGGTCAACTGCAGGAATTGCAATTGCTCCCAATTTATTAAGACCAAGCATTGCTATCCAGAACTGATAGTGACGCTTTAGAATAAGCATTACTCTGTCGCCTTTTTTAATTCCCAAAGATGCAAAATAGTTTGCACACTGGCTGGAGAGTTTTCTCATATCAGTAAAGGTAAATCTTCTTTCAGTTCCGTCTTTTGAGATATGAAGCATAGCAAGTTTTTCAGGCTCGCGTCTTGATAATTCGTCAACTAAGTCAAACGCAAAGTTAAACTTATCTTCGTTTTTAAATGTTATTGATGTAGGTGTTCCCTGTTCGTCTTCTACTATATCAATAAATTTATGATAAATTCTGTCTTTAGTATCTCTGTGAACAGTTCCTATAATCTGCTCCATACTTCCTATATCAGAATTTGTATCTTCCCCTTTTACTCCGTCTGACTTAAGAACGATAGCATAAAATTTACAGTCTTTTCCGTTAACTGCTATCATACCGTGAGGAGTATCACTGTTATAATAAATACTGTCGCCAGGGCCTAAGATTTCCTTATGTTCGCCAATCTGAACCATAAGATTTCCTTCAATAACTATATCACATTCCTGACCTTTATGAGTGGTAAGTTCAATATCTTTATTGATATTATTTTCGTCATAGGAACTTACAACATATAAAGGCTCTGCAATACGGTTTTTAAAAGCATATGCAAGGTTATGATATACCATATCATGTGCCTTTGCAATCTGCTGACCGTGGCCAGAACGTGTAACAGTATATGATTTAACCCTTGGGCTGACACCTTCTATAATATCTGTTACATTAACCTGAAAAGCATCTGCACAACGGTAGATAAAAGCAAAGTTAAGGTCTGATTCCCCATTTTCGCACATAAGATATTCGTCAACTGAGATACCTGTTTTTTCTGCCATTTCTTCAGGTGTGTAATTTTCAATTTCACGAAGCTCTTTTATTCTTCGAGCCATATCCTTGATTTTTTCACTGATTATCATATTTTTCATATAAAATTTCTCCTTTATACGAGGCAAAAAAAATCTCGCCTCAAAAGTTATAAAACTTTGAGACGAGTAAATAAATTACCCGCGGTACCACTCAAATTGCGATTATTAAAACCGCCACTCTCAAGGTCTGACAACCTTTATGCATTAACGCAGCAATCACGGAAAGGTTCTACTTGCTATACGCTTTCTTCCTTTCGGCTCAGAAGCTACAAACACATTTTGTCCTCTATGACTTGCACCAAACGTCATTTCTCTAAAAGATTCATAAAATATGCCCTCTTCGTCAAAGCCTTTATATTAAAATACCACATTTTTTATAATATGTCAAGAAATATTTTATGTACCTATAACTCGATTTTCTGTGGAACGGACTTTTTATTGAAATCTCAAAGAGAAATTGAATTGTAAAGGCATTTTCATATGCATAATTGGTTGTGTCGCAAAGTTCCACACATTATAAATAATATTAGAGGTTTTATAAAAACTATCAAAAGTTTTATAAAATCTCTTTTGTTTTTTATAAAACTGATTATAATAAATCCTCATTCTTTTATAAAAGATTGCAGAAGATTTATAAAAAATATTTAGACTTTTATAAATTATTGACCACCTTTTTATAAAATCAAAGACGGATTTTTATGATTTTACCGTCGACCTTTTATAATTTTAGTTCTGTAGTTTTATGTTTTCAGTTCTGCCCTTTTATAAATAGTTACTGATGTTTTATAAAAGGTGTCTGTTCTTTTATAAAAACTGTTAGAAATGCTGATTTGACAACAATCTAAACGGTTTTTGCAATTTTTACCACTTATTATATAAGTGTCATTTATAAGTGTCGAAAAAAACGGAAGATTTTCCGACCGTAATTTTTTATTGATTTTACCTGCTAAAAATATGGTTTTTTAGAAAAATTAATAGGTAAATATATAAAAGT
>JAFZHY010000003.1 GCA_017554615.1 Clostridia bacterium | reverse complement strand
TCGACCTTAAACGCAGGAAAATTTTCAAGATTTTTAATGCGAAGGACGAAGTCAGGCTGACGCCTTACGAGGACGACAAATTAAAAAGATTGGAATTTAACAAGTTTAAGGCATATTGTGTTCAAGTACTACTGCACTAAACAAACCGTAACGGATATCCGTTACGGTTTGTCGCATATAAGAGAGTTTAAGATTTTTGTTGTTTACAATTTGAAAACAGGGTGGTATAATAAAGGTAGTTATAAAAAAAGGGGAATTATATTTTGGAAAAAGTAAGATGCTGTCCCGTTTGTCAATCACTTGACTTATCTGTTACGGGCGAAAATAATGAAAAACTGTATTGCAATAACTGTGAATATGAATACGAATCTTTTGAAAGCCTTAAAGTAAAAATTGAAAAGAGAGAAAAAGTTTTTTCATTTTTTGTGTGGGTAATGATTTTTGCGCTTGTTACAGGAACTGTTGCTCTTTATGTAAAGATTTCATACGGATATAACATTATAGCTGATACGGTTGTTAATTTTACAAGTAAATACGGTATAAATATAGAACATATTCTTATCGGCGGAATTAGTTGTTTTGTTCTGTCTTTTTTACTTATGATGTTTCTTTTTGAATTTAGAAAAAGACTTGGGCAACTTAAAAGAACCAGATATTTTATTTATAAAAAAGGTTTTTTAGTGGTAGGTAAAGACGGAGAACTTATCCAAAATTCTTAAAATGTTTTACTGTTTTTAGGTGGGAATATGGTAGTAACTGAAGTTAGAAAAAGTAGTTTTTCAAAAAAACTTACAGAAGTTTATATTGATTATGAATATGCTTTTTCCCTTTATGAAAATCAGATTAAGAAATTTAATATAAAAGAAAATCTTGAAATTGATAATTACCGTATGGAAGAAATTATTAAAGAAGTTAAGAAAAACGCTTTAAATGATGCTTTAAGAACAGTGCTTATCTCAGATTCTACAAAGGGGATAATTAAGAAGAAGTTAAAAAGTAAAAAATACCCCGATGAAATAATAGACTATGTAATAAATTATATTGACGAAAAAGGGTATGTTGACGACTTTGACTATGCCATAAACTTTGCAAAGGCAAAGTTTAGAACGGGCAAAGGCAAAAAGTATATAGAGGCAGAACTTTTTAAAAAAGGGATAGATAGTAATATAATTTGTAGCGTTATTTCAGATTTTTATGATGAAAGTAAAATATATGAAGTAGCAGATATGAAACTTTCAAGTTTAATAAAGGGGAGACAAACCCCCGATTATAAAGATTTATGTAAATTAAAAGACTATTTATTAAGGCAGGGATATGAGTATTCTGAGGTTTCAGATGTAATATCCAAAGTGAAAGGTAAATATGAAGACTAAAGTATTTGTTGTGTCTCTTGGTTGTTCTAAAAACCATTGCGACTTGGAAAATATGATGGGAATTCTTGTTAAGGCAGGATATGAAATAACACTGGAAGAAGAAAAGGCAGATGTTGCAATTGTTAATACTTGCGGGTTTATAGAGTCTGCAAAAGAGGAAGCCATTGAAAACATTTTAGAAATGGCAGAACTTAAAAAGACCGGCAATTTAAAGGCACTTATTGTTACAGGTTGTCTTTCTCAAAGATATAAAGAGGAAATATTAGATTCTTTTCCTGAGATTGACAGTATTGTCGGCGTATTTGATTTTGATAAAATTGACGCTATTGTTTGCGAAACCTTAAAGGGTAAAAGAAAAGGATATTTTGACAGTTTATCATTAGAGAGTTTTAATGATATGCCAAGAATTCAGACAACACCTTTTTATACTGCATATTTAAAAATTGCAGAGGGGTGTGATAACCATTGCTCCTATTGTGCAATTCCTAAAATCAGAGGTAAATTTACATCAAAAGATATGGAGTCTTTGGTAAAAGAGGCAAAAGAACTGGCTCATTCAGGGGTAAAGGAACTTATTCTTGTAGCACAGGATACCACAAGATACGGAATAGACTTATACAAAGAAGTTAAACTGATAGAATTACTTGACAGGCTGACAGAAATTGAGGGTATAGAATGGATAAGAATTCATTATATGTACCCTGAAATGATAGATGAGAAACTTCTTTTATATATAAAGGAAAACAAAAAAGTTCTTAATTATTTTGATATTCCTATTCAGCATATAAATTCAAGAATTTTGAAACTTATGAACAGGCGTTCAGACAGGGAAACTATTGAAAATGTTGTTAATATGATAAGAAAAATCATACCTTCTGCAACGATAAGAACAACTGTTATCGTAGGCTTTCCTACTGAAACTGATAAGGAATACAGAGAACTTTACGATTATATTGAAAAAACAAAGTTTGACCGACTTGGAGTATTTGCCTATTCCAAAGAAGAGGGGACAGGCGCTTTCAACTTAAAAGGTCAGGTTTTAAAGGGTATAAAACTTAAAAGGCAAAAAGAAATCAGTCTTCTTCAATCACATATTATGGAAGAAAACAACAAGAAATTTATCGGTAAAACTATTGATGTTTTAGTAGAAGGCTTCCATAATGAATACGGAGTATATTTTGGAAGAAGCGAGATGGACAGTGTTGAAATAGACGGAACAGTTATGTTTGAAAGTGATGAGGATATCCCGTTCGGCGATATTGTTAATGTTAAAATAACCGATGCTTTGGAATACGATTTAGTAGGCGAAAAAGCGTAAAGAAAGGATAATAATTATGAATTTACCAAACAAACTTACAGTTTTAAGAATTATTTTAGTTCCTGTGCTTTTAGTGCTTATATATAATATTAACGATTCGTTTTTAATGTCGGCAATTTCTCTTGCTACATTTTTACTTATATCTTTAACAGATATGCTTGACGGACATATTGCAAGAAAGAGAAATCTTATTACTGACTTTGGCAAGTTTTTAGACCCGCTTGCAGATAAAATTCTTGTTATATCCACTATGATTACTTTTATTGATATGGGATATATTTCATCAATTGCAGTAATAATAATTATAATGAGAGAATTTCTTGTAACTTCTCTAAGACTTGTTGCATCATCTACAAGTAAAGTTATTGCAGCATCTAAACTTGGCAAATTAAAAACTATTATTCAGATAGTGGTACTTGCTGTTATGTTCTTTACTCCTATGATATCACAAGTTTATATTGGCAAAATCATTCTTTTTATTCTTGAATGGGCAATGGTTTTAATTACTATTGTTTCGGGTGCAGATTACCTTATTAAGAATAAAGATGTTATAAAAATGGATTAAGTTTATATAAAGGAAGGAAGATTAAAATGCAAAAACCTGTTTTTAAGTATGAAACAGCAGACAGATTCATCGATAATAAAAAGTTTGAATCTTACAAAGAAAGTTCGGTGGACGCTCTTAAAATTCTAAAATCAAAAGAGGGTAAAGGGAACGACTTTTTAGGTTGGCTTGATCTTCCTAAAACCTATGATAAAGAAGAGTTTGAGAAAGTTAAATGTGCTGCTAAAAAAATAAGAGAAAATTCAGAAGCGTTGGTTGTAATCGGAATTGGTGGTTCATACCTTGGCGCAAGGGCTGCGATAGAATTTTTAAATGGGAATATGCATAATATTAAAAAAGACTCAGGCCCTAAAATATTCTTTGCAGGAAATTCTATTTCATCAGATTATCATTTAGAGTTATTAGAGATTTTAGAAGATATGGACTTTTCCATTAATGTTATCTCCAAATCAGGCACAACTACCGAACCTGCTATTGCTTTTAGACTCTTTAAAGACCTTATATATAAAAAATACGGAGCCGAAGAAGCAAGAAAAAGAATTTATGTTACAACAGATAAACAAAGAGGTGCTCTTTTAGACCTTGCTAAAGAAGAGGGTTATGAAAGATTTACTATTGCAGATGATGTAGGCGGAAGATTCTCTGTTTTAACATCGGTAGGGTTACTTCCAATCGCAGTGGCTGGTGCTGATATAGATGCACTTATGAACGGTGCCAAAGTTTGTATGGAAGATACATTTAAAGAAGATTTTGATTTAAACCCTGCTCTTAGATATGCAGCAGTAAGAAATTATTTTTATAATAATGATAAGGCTATTGAAATTTTAGTAAATTATGAGCCTTCTTTAATGTACTTTGCAGAATGGTATAAACAACTTTTTGCAGAAAGTCACGGTAAAGAAAAGAAAGGTATTTTCCCTGCATCCTTAAACTTTTCTACTGACTTACACTCTTTAGGCCAGTTCGTTCAGGACGGTACAAGAAATATGTTTGAAACTGTTATTACTATCGGTAAACCTAACAGAGAAATAGTAATAAAAGAAGATGAAAAAAATGTTGACGGTCTGAATTTCCTTAAAGATAAAACAATAGACTTTGTTAACACCAAAGCATTTTTGGGAACATTCTTAGCTCACACAGACGGAGAAACTCCTAATTTAGTAGTAGAAATTGAAAAAAGAGATGAATTTAATTTAGGTTATTTATTCTATCTTTTTGAAATAACCTGTGCTATTGACGGATATATGTTAGACGTTAACCCGTTTGACCAACCGGGAGTTGAAGAATATAAGAAAAATATGTTCGCGCTTTTAGGAAAACCAGGATACGAAGAAATGAAAAAACAACTTGAAGAGCGTTTATAAATTTAAAAAAGCCTGAAACGAAAATTCGTTTCAGGCTTAAATATTTTTAAAAATGTATCTTACAGACCACGTGCTTCTTTAACTTTTGCAACTAACTGTCTTGCCATTTCTGTAATAGATTTAAAGTCGCCTGTTTTAGCACCTGCTGTTAAAGCACCACCAACACCAACTGCTGCAGCACCTGCTTTAATCCACTGGTCAACATTAGTAATGTCAACACCGCCTGTTGGCATAACTTTTGCGTGAGGAAGCGGACCTTTAATTGATTTAATTACTTTAGGACCGAATAATTCGCCAGGGAATACTTTGATAATATCAGCACCTGCTTCCATAGCGTTAACAACTTCTTTAATAGTTGTGCAACCAGGCATACCTGCAACTCTGTATCTGTTACAAAGTTTGATTGTTTCAGGGTCAAAATAAGGGCTGACTACATACTGAGCACCTGATAAAATAGCAATTCTTGCAGTTTCAGGGTCTAAAACTGTACCTGCTCCAAGAAGCATTTCTCCGTTTTTATAGTGAGATGCAAGTTGCTCAATAACTTTGTGAGCGCCTGGAACTGTAAATGTAAGTTCAATAGCGTCAACTCCACCTTCCAAACATGCTTCTGAAATTCTGATTGCTTCTTCGGCAGTTGATGCTCTAACAACACCAACAACACCTGTATCGGTTAATCTGGTAAGTACTTTTTCTTTTTCCATTTTGTTTTTCTCCTTTTTAAATTTTTCTTTTGTTATATTTTATACCTATTTATTTTATAAGTCAAGATTTACCTTTACTTATATTGTGATTATACCATTTTTTAATAATTTAAGCAATATTTTCTTGACATTTTAAAT